>MFPH01000025.1 GCA_001782645.1 Candidatus Levybacteria bacterium RIFCSPLOWO2_12_FULL_37_14
ATTTAAGTATTTTGATAAATCCAATTTTGATTACATCTTTCACCTTGCAGCGGAACCCATTGTTGAAGAGGCGTTTAAGAATCCTTATTCTGCGTTTGAAACAAATATTATGGGCACAATAAATATACTGGAAGGGATTAGAGGAAATAAAAAAATAAAAGGTATCATTGCCGCATCATCGGATAAAGCATATGGGAAAACAAAAAAAGCTTATAAGGAAAACAGTCCTCTGAGGGGAGATCATCCTTATGATGTCTCCAAATCCTGTATGGATCTTATTTGTCAATCATATTTTATGACATATAATCTTCCTATTGCGATTACTCGTTTTGGCAATGTGTATGGGGAGGGAGATTTGCATTTTGACAGGATTATACCGGGCATTTGCAGGGCAATAGTTAAAAATGAAGCATTAGATATCAGAAGTGATGGGACTTATATAAGAGATTATCTTTATGTTGGAGATGTTGTTGACGGATATCTGCTTTTGCTTAAAAATATGAATAAGATTAAAGGAGAAGCGTTTAATTTTTCTTCAAGAGATACGCTTTCGGTTGTTGACGTTGTTAAAAAAGCAGAAAAAATATTGAAGGCAAAAATTCCTTATAAAATATTAAATATTGCCCAAAACGAAATTCCCTATCAGCATCTTGAAGATTCAAAAATAAAAAGTATTGGGTGGAACCCCAAGCATTCTCTTAATCAGACGTTTTTACAAACATTAAAGTGGTATAGGACAATTTTATGATATAATTGTGCGTTATGTATAAACCAAAAAAAATAATATTAACTGCAGGTCCCTCAATTAGCGGTCTCGAAGTTAGATACGTTACGGATGCGGTAAAAAACGGCTGGAACTTTCATTTTCGAGATTACATCGAAAGACTTGAAAATGCATTCGCGCGATATATCGGAGTGAAATATGCGTTAACACTTTCAAGCGGTACAGCTGCTTTGCATATGTCAATGCTTGGTCTTGGTATCGGACGGGGAGACGAAGTAATCGTACCGGAGACTACGTTTGTTGCCAGTGCCAATGTTGTCAGATATGTTGGCGCAAAGCCGGTTTTTGTCGATGTTGAAAGAGACTCGTGGTGTATCGATCCGAAAAAAATCGAAAAACTTATCACAAAGCATACGAAAGCAATTATGCCGGTACACATATACGGTAATGTTTCCGATATGAATCCTATTCAAAAAATTGCAAAAAAACATAAGCTTTTTCTGGTTGAAGACGCATGTCCATCGCTTGGCGCAACATATAATGGTAAAAAAACAGGAAATCTTAGCGATGTGGCGGCATTCAGTTTTCAAGGCGCGAAAATTGCTGTTGCAGGAGAAGGAGGAATGCTCGTAACTAATAATGAGGAAATTTATAAACTCGCAAAATATTATTCCAATGACGCCAAAGACCCAAATAGGATATTCTGGCATACAGACATTGGATACATGAATCGTATGTCTAATACTCAGGCAGCGCTTGGACTTGCGCAGCTGGAGAGAAATGATGAATTTGTTGAGAAGAAAAGAAAAATTTTTAATTGGTATAATAAAAGACTAGGTGATATTGACGGTATTTCATTAAATACGGAAAGAAAAGGAACAAAAAATATTTACTGGATGTCCTCGATTGTCCTGAATAAAAATTTTGGCAAAACAAGAGATCAAATACGGGATGAATTAAAAAAGAGGCTTATTGATACGAGACCTTTTTTCTATCCGGTAAGCATGTTCCCAATGTATGAAGAGCAAAAAACGCCGGTTGCTCATTATATTGGACTAAATGGGATCAATTTGCCAAGCGGAGTTAACTTAAAGGAAGAAGTGGTTGATTATATCGCCGGAGAAGTTAAGCAAACACTTTCTGCAGCATGAGGAAAACAGAAGAAAGGCAAGTCTTTAAAAATAAGATCCTGAAAATCCTCAGACTGTTAAAGCAGGAACAAATAACTGTAGCAGCTCCCATAATTCCTATCTACAACCAAGCAAATTTTATTGGTTACCTCCGAGTTGTTTCTCAATCTGCGTATGATGATAGAGGAGAAATACGACTTTTAGCGAAATGGCGTTATGCGAGTCAAGCGTGGTTTCCTGCTCAATTTACGGTAACAGAAGAAGGGACAAGGGATTGGGTCCAAAAAAAACTTATCGATGCGGAAGATAGAATTCTTTTTTTTATAGAGACACCAAGCGGAAAGCCAATTGGTCATGTTGGGCTGTTCAGGTTCAACTTTTCAGAATTTGCATGCGAAATTGACAATGTTATTCGGGGGGAAGCATATCTTCCGGGCATTATGACATCGGCAATAATAACTCTCATCAATTGGGCAAAAAAGTATTTGAAAGTAAAAAATATCTATCTTGAAGTTTTCTCTGATAATAGCAGGGCTCTCAAGCTTTATCAGCGATGTGATTTTATTGAGATAAAAAGAGTACCCTTAAGAAAGGAAGAGCAGGATGGTCGAGTTTCATGGATAGAGGATGTCGGTAAGAAAAGAAACATCCAGAGGTACAATGTCTATATGAAATATAGAAAATAGCATTATCTGTCATTCTGTTTTTGGTGAATTTTTTGCCGCAAGCTCATATTGACTCTGTAGCGCGTTTGTATTAAAGTAGCTATACGTAGATGAAAGCTTCTGATTATCTTGCTGCTTTTCTTGTGAAAAACGGAATCCATCATGTTTTTCAAGTCATCGGGGGGGCTTCAGTTCACATGGTTAATTCTTTAGACGATCAAAAGGGAATGAATTATATTTGTGTAAATCATGAACAGGCCGCCACAATGGCAGCAGAAGCGTATGCAAGAATGACCAAGAATATGGGTGCCGCAATGGCAACAAGCGGACCAGGAATGACAAATCTTATAACAGGTATTGGCTGCGCATATTTCGATTCAATACCCATTATTTGCATCACGGGACAGGTAAATACATTTGAATCAAAAGGGAAAAGTAGGGCTCGCCAGATTGGTTTTCAGGAAACAGATATTGTTAAAATGGTAAAGCCAATTACTAAATTTTCTGTTCAAGTAACGGATCCGGACGATCTTAAGTATTTGCTTGAAAAGGCTGTTGCGATTGCAAAGTCCGGTCGTCCGGGACCTGTGCTTATTGATATACCAATGGATATACAGCGCGCTGAAATAGATCCCAAAAAACTCAAGAGTTTTAATGGCAGCGAGCTAAAAGAAGATTTAGATGATATAAAAACTATTGAAGATAAAATATTGCAGACAATAGAGCTAATTCAGAAAGCAAAGCGTCCTGTAGTCATTGCGGGTGGAGCCATCCGCTATGCGGATCAAGTTGACAAATTTGAGAATCTTATAGATATTTTGGGATTTCCGGTTGTTGCGACATGGAGCGGGATAGATGTCTTGCCTCATGACCATCCATTGTATCGTGGACAAATAGGTGTTTATGGGGCGCGCGGAGCGAATTTTACGATTCAGAATAGCGATTGTATAATAAGCATTGGGTCTCGCCTTGACACTCGTATTACCGGCGGAAAACCTGAGACTTTTGCAAGAGCTGCCAAAAAAATTGTCGTAGATATAGATCGTGCAGAATTGTATAAAAATCGCGGGCTCACTCCCGATGTTGGTCTATGCTCTAATGTTGCTCAGGTTATTCCCCTATTAATTAAGTCTGCAGAAAAAATAAAAATTCCCGATGTGACTTCCTGGAAGAAAAAAACTTTAGAGTGGAAAAATAAATATCCTCAAGTGCTTTCTTCATGGAGAAGGAGAAAGAGTAAAGTTGATCCATACGTTTTTATGGAAGCGTTATCCAATAGTCTTTCGGGAAAGGATATCGTTGTTACCGATTGCGGAGCAAATTTAACATGGACTATTCAAGGATTTAATGTTAAGCGCGGATTGCGTCTGTTTTCGGCAATGGGCAATTCTCCTATGGCTTATGCTTTTCCTGCAAGTATCGGCGCTTCCATAGCATTAAATAAAAAACCTGTAGTTTGTATTATTGGCGATGGTGGATTCCAAATGAATATTCAAGAACTTCAGACAATGATTTACCATAAATTACCGATTAAAATATTTATTATCAACAATCATTCATATGGAATTATTAAGCAATTTCAAGAAATGTATTTTCATGGAAAATACGTTGCAACAACTCCTGAGTCAGGGTATAGTGTCCCTGACTTTATCAAAATTGCAAAAGCCTATGGCGTTGCTACGGAAACTATTAGAAACCACAAAGAGCTTTACCCAAAAATAAAAAAAGTATTAGCCTGCAAAGGCTCAATTCTTTGCGATGTTATAATTCCGGATGATTCCAAACTGATTCCTAAGCTTGAATTTGGAAAACCAATCGAAGATCTTTCTCCGCTGTTGCCCCGAAAAGAATTTCTAGGAAACATGATTGTTGATCCTGACAAATAATATCTATGATGAGAATTGCACAAAGATTATCTAAATTGGGCCCCGAAGGGGCATTTAAGGTGCTTGCAGCCGCTGAGGAACTAGAACGTCAGGGGAAGTCTATAGTTCATTTTGAAATTGGTCAGCCTGATTTCAATACTTTTTCCTACATTAAAGAAGCCGGAATTGATGCAATTAATTCAGGAAAAACGAAATATACGCCATCTCTTGGCACAATGACGCTTCGGAAAGAGCTTGCGAAGACAGTCTCCGAACAAAGAGGCGTGAAACTCTCGTATAGGAATGTAGCTGTGACTCCCGGTTGTAAGCCGGCAATATTCGCAGCTCTTGCGTCAGTTGTAGATAGAGGAGATGAAGTTATTTATCCCGACCCATCGTTTCCTGCATATAAAATTCTTATAGATTTCTTTGGAGGAGAAGCAGTGCCGATCCCGCTGCTTGAAGAACGCAAGTTTAGTTTTGATATGCAAGCATTCAAAAAAAAAGTTTCCAATAAAACTCGCGCCATCATAATCAATTCTCCCGGAAATCCAACAGGAACAATTATTCCAAAAGAAGATCTTATTGAAATTGCGGACATTGCCAAGAAAAATGATATTTGGGTAATTACATACGAAATTTATAGCGGAATTATTTATTCGGATAAGAGATATGAAAGTATTTACAGTATTCCGGGAATGAAAGGGAGTACATTTATAGTAGATGGTTTTTCAAAAATTTATGCAATGACAGGATGGAGGCTGGGATATTTAATAATGCCAGAAAGTATGGAAACGCACATTGATTATCTTCTCAATAATGCAGTATCCTGTACGGCATCCTTTACTCAGGAAGCAGGACTAGTTGCCTTAAAAGGGTCTCAAAGGGATGTAAGGAGTATGGTTAGGGAGTTACGCCGCCGACGTGACTTTGTCGTAGAAAAATTAAATGAAATTCCAGGCATAACTTGCGCAGCTCCAAGCGGTGCATTTTATGCATTCCCAAACGTAAAATCTTTTCACAAGAGATCCCAAGAAATAGCTGATTATTTGTTAAGGGATTTTGGCGTAGCGCTTCTTGATGGAACAGCATTTGGTAAGTCTGGCGAAGGATATTTAAGAATTTCTTATGCCACGAATATGGAAAATTTAGAAGAAGGATTAAAACGAATGAAAATTGGCCTGCAAACGCTTTCAGCAAAATTATAATGTTGCTGGCTTTTTGCAGCGGTAATTAAATAGAGGATTGCTGTATTTATGAAGCCTGCCGTAAAGGAGATCATGCGAAAAGATTTATTGTTTACCATGGGAATATTTTAGCAAAGAGGGATAGCTAATATGCAAGATACTTATTTAATAACCGGCGCAACCGGATTTATAGGCAGTTGCGTAACAAGAGAGCTGGTTCGACAAAAAAAACACGTAAGCATTATAGTTCATGATAAGAAAAATAACTGGAGGTTACGGGATATTCTTTCAAAATTAGATATTTATGAATGTGATCTTCTTGGCAACTCATTGAATACCGTAGTTGGAAAAATTATTCCTTCTTATATTTTTCATTTTGCTTCCTATGGATCTCTTCCTTTTGAAGATATTACAGGACAAATGATAGACGTTAACATCAAGGGAACAATGAATCTTATAAATGCAGTCAAAAAAAACAAATTCAAGCTTTTTATTAATACGGGAAGTTCGTCCGAATACGGTATTAAAAATAAGAAGATGAAAGAGACTGATATCCTTGCTCCAATTAATGATTATGGAATAATAAAAACAGCTGTCACCCTATTTTGTCAGAAAGAAGCAATTCGCAATAACCTTCCAATCATTACCCTTCGTTTATTTTCGCCGTATGGGTATTTTGAAGATAA
>MFPH01000026.1 GCA_001782645.1 Candidatus Levybacteria bacterium RIFCSPLOWO2_12_FULL_37_14
AGTTTATTTTTAATTCTTTCTGCTGTAACTTTTTCTTTTTTGTCAACGATTGTCGGTTTTGCTGTGTTTCAGCTTACTCGGAATGAAATTTAAACCCGGGTTTAAAAAATAGTATGCGTTTTGTTTTAAGGTCAAAAATTCACAAAGCAACTGTCACAGAAGCTAATATCAATTATCTTGGCAGTATCACTATTGATGAAGCATTAATTGAAAAAGCCGGCTTTTGGATTGGAGAAAAAGTTTTAGTCGTCAGTAATATGTCCGGATCAAGACTGGAAACTTATGTAATTGCCGGCAAACGCAATTCCGGAATTATTTGTATGAACGGCGCCAGCGCTCTGCTTATCAAAAAGGGTGAAGAAATTATCGTCATGGGATTTGAATTAATTGATAAGTCCATCAAACCCATAAATATTTTAGTTGATAAAACTAACAGTTTTGTTAAGTTCTTATAATGCATTTTCTTCATTGACTTAAATCCAATATTGCGTTAAATTAAAGATATGACTGCTCAAAATCCAGAACCGCCAGTTGGAGGAGAAAAAATGTTACCCAAAGAACCATTGGACTTGCCCCGCCCGCCAGCGCAAGCCAGCCCGCTTGCCGAGCAAAGCGAGGCGGCCAGGGCCACAGGCGTTGCGGGCAGGCCAAAGTCTGTCCATCAAAATACGGTTGAAACGATTTTGGAATGGACTGCTCCCGGCAGGCCTTTTAGAAAAAGAGGCAAGCAATACTATTTAACCAGTCTTTTAATCATGCTTTTAATCGAGGTTATTTTGTTTCTTTTTTCTCAATATATGCTCATGCTGGTAGTCTTGTCCTTGGTTTTTGTAGCTTTTGCTCTAGTTACAATCCCCCCTCACGATTTCCGCTACAGAATTTCCAGCGAAGGCGTCACGGTTGAAGATCATTTTTTTCTCTGGCAGGAATTATATGATTTTTATTTCAAAAAAAGAGAGGGAATAGATGTGGTGCATATCCGGACTCATTCATTTATTCCCGGTGAGCTAACTTTAACCCTTGGAACAATAGACCGCGAGCATATCAAATCCGCGCTCCTCCCCTATTTGCCCTACAGAGAAGTTATCAGACAAAATTTTATGGAAAAATCCGGACAGTGGCTTGAAAAAAACTTCCCTCTGGAAAAAGAGACTATACCTCGCTGATGACATCGAATCCCTTGAAGCTGCCTGTAATCGCCAACCCAATTATTTTTCCGCTAATCAATCCTTTGCTTTTAATTTTCCTTGCGGTTTCATTGAGTGTAGCTCCGGATCCTACAGCATCATCAATTAACAAAATATTCCCATATTTTTCCTCCTCATCCACAACAATTGTGTTCCCTGCATTTTCAACTCTATCTTCCAGTTTTGATAAAGTCTTCTGCGGAATAACAATATCTGTTCTTAGTTTGGAAACCGATATAACCCTTACTGATAAATGCAGCTCTTTTTCCAGCTCCTTCATGAACTGAACTTCACGTTTTACGGTCGGCGGAATAAACAAAACGCCTTCAATATTGTATTTGTCAACCAAAGAAACAACTTTCAGCCGAATACTGCCAATAAGCTTGCGCATGAGCTGTTTATTCTGGCTTTGTTTGGCATACAAAAGCATTTGTCCAAGCTTCGTTTTGCCAAATCTTTCGATACTGTAAAAATCCAGATAGAATAACCCATCTAAAAAAACTTCCTTAAATGTATTTTTTATTTTAGGCATCCCGTCAATGAAACCATTCTTCCGAAATTTATCGAATTTTTTAAGTGTGGCAATATATTCTTTAGCAGTTTTTTCCGGATCCTGTTTTGTTTTTTTGCACCAGGTTAAAAATCCCTCCCATCCCACTTTTGATTCACCTGAAGGAGAGATAAAAAGATATCTCTCATTAATTATTTGCACTGTTGCTTTGTCAACAGGCTTAAAAACTAAATTTTCCTCCTCTGTTCGCAGCGAATAATATACTTTTGGAGGCTTCCCTATTTTTTTCAGAATTCCCTTATCCAACATTTTTTTAAGTTGTTTACGAATAGCGCGTGGGGTTATTTCATTTAAATAATCCGATAGCTGCTTACCGCTGGCCTGTCCATTTTTAACGATATAATCTATTATCTTTTCCGAAGTAGGCATAATTAAAAGTTCCTAGTTCCTAGTGTATTAGGAACTTTTACGCTTGTCAAGGACAAAATTTTATGGAAAAATCAGGAGACTGGCTTTCCAAAAACTTCCCTCTGGAAAAAGAGACAAAATAAATCTTTTACCATTTTTCATTCTTGACAAGCATATATCTAATGTATATACTTTAGGTATGAATACGGCAGTTATTATTACTAAAACAGAACCGCAAGTTAAGGTGAGAGCTCAAAGGGTGGCAAAGGATTTGGGTCTTAGTTTAAGCTCACTCATAAATGCCTGGCTCAGACAGCTTATAAAAACAAAAACAGTAATTTTTAGTGCTGCAGATGAGGAACCCACGCAGTATCTCTTAGATGCGTTAAGGGAATCAGGGGAAGATATTAAAGCGGGAAGAGTTGTCTCATTTGATACTGCTGATGACACAATCAGCTATATAGATGAAATAATTGAAGGCGAACAAAATGCCAAAAAGAATTGATTTTTCTAAGAGATTCGATAAGCAATTCAAAAAATCTCCACTTGAGATAAAAATAGCTTTCAGAAAACGAATTAAATTATTTATTCAGGACCCCTTAGATCCTCAGTTAAGAAATCATCCATTAAGAGGAACATTACAAGGTTATAACAGCATCAATATTACCGGCGACTGGAGGGCTTTATATAGCGAGTTCAAAAGGGGAAATGAAATAATTATTGTATTTGAAATGTTGGGGAAGCATAGCCAACTCTATAAATAGCGGAGAGGACAGGATTCGAACCTGCGGTAGTCTTACGACCACATCCGCTTTCCAAGCGAACGCACTAGACCACTATGCGACCTCTCCTTTTTAAATTAGTCCCTTTGCTTCTTGCCAAACAATTTTATCAGATTTATAGGTTAATCTTTCTTCAACTTTTTCTATTGGCAGCCACTCAACTTTTTCCATCTCGTGATCATGTTTGGCGATATCTCCGCCCGCGTATTCCATGATGAAATAATAGACCGTTTTTCTAATTTTCTCCCCCTCCATCACGAACCAATAGGTAACCGGATTTAAGGCTCGGATAATTTTTCCGTCAACTCCGACCTCTTCTTTTACCTCTCTTAAAGCCGCCTGCTCCTTGTTCTCTTTTTCATCAATCAAACCTTTGGGAAAAACCCAACCATGATGTTGAGAATGTTGAGAAACAAGAATAAATATTTCGTCTTGTCCTGAGCTTGCCGAACGGGCTTTTTTATAGATAATGCCTCCTGCTGAAAATTGCAATTTCATACGACTTTATTTGTTAAATTGCTTAAATTGCTATATTGTTAAATGCTTTGTGCGCCTGAGGGGATTCGAACCCCTACTCACAAGATTCGGAATCTTGCGCTTTATCCAGTTAAGCTACAGGCGCATTTGCGGAGGCGAGAGGATTTGAACCTCTGTGAGTCTTGCGACCCGCTCGGTTTTCGAGACCGGCCAAATAAACCACTCTTGCACGCCTCCCTGTTAATTTTGAATTAAGTCTGTGTGCCCGGTGAGGGTCGAACTCACAATCGTTGGGTTCGCAACCCAATGCTCTATCCATTAAGCTACGGACACCCGTTCGGCAAGCTCAGGGTAAACTTACCTTTTGTATTTTACTTTATTAAGACTTTTCAAGCAACTTCAACCCGCCCGACTTCGCCTGCGACAGGACAAAGTCGCTGGCGGGCGGGCTTGACATAAAACACAAAATAAGACAAACTGTATTTACTAGCGCCTAGTTAATTAGCACTTAGCGTATATTTATGAAGTTTGCTGCCCTGCGTTCATTAATCATTAATCATTTATCATTTCTCATTTTGTTTCTCTTTTCTGCCTTCTATTTTCTATCTTCCGCCACTTCAGCGCATGCGGCTGCCCCGACAATAACCCCGACTCAAACAAAGAGCGCTGCAGTCGCTGCAAACACGAATCCTGATGTCCCTAACAATCTCCACAACTGGACGCAAAGCGTGATGATTGAAGTTATGAGTGCCTTAACCTGTCAAATTGCAGGCGTGGATCCCGTCAATCCAAAACAATCTTGTCTCGGAGCAGATCAAAAAACCGGAAAAATCGGCTTTTTACCTTCTCCGCAGGAGGGAGGAGCAATTGGCTTTATGGGCAATATGATTGCCACACTTTATACCCCGCCTCTGCATACCGCAGATTATTTTCAAAATTTGGCGCAGAATTTCGGCATTAGCAAAAAAACTTACGCCCAAACAACCGGAACAGGATTTCAGAGCCTAACACCCCTCATTAACATTTGGGCAGCTTTCCGCAATATCGTTTATCTACTTCTGGTCATAGTTTTTGTGGTTATTGGCCTGGCAATTATGCTCCGCGTCAAAATTGACCCGCGGACTGTCATGACAATCCAAAACCAGATTCCAAAAATAATAATCGGCATACTGGCGGTCACTTTCTCCTTCGCCATCGCCGGCTTCCTCATCGACATGATGTGGGTGGTTATTTATCTTATTTACAACACGATCACTCAAGCAGCCGGGGGTTCTGAAATTATCAATATGGCTAATTTTCACGGCACTCCCTTTGGAGCGCTCGGTGCAGGAAATGGCTGGGGCATTCTTTGGGAAGTCTCAAAGAAAACAGGAGAAACCATAATGAATTTCCTAGGATTTGATTCCGTACTCAATATATTCCGAGATGGCCTTACTGGCAAGAATTGGATTCAGGGAGCTCTTCTTTTGATGAGTCCAGCCGGTCCACTATTAGGAGCGTTGACGATTTTGCAGGGAATTCTAGGGCTTATTGGAGGAATCATCACCTTTCTTATTATCTCCATTGCTCTTCTTGTTGCTCTATTTAGACTTTGGTTTACGCTTATTAAGGCTTATGTTATGATTCTGCTCGATGTTGTGTTAGCGCCCTTTTGGATTATTGGAGGAATTGTGCCGGGAAGCCCGATTAACCTGAGCGGATGGCTGAAAGATATTGGAGCAAATTTACTTGCTTTTCCCGTAGTTATCGCTATGTTTATGCTCGCTGTGGTTTTCAAAAATATTTTTGTAAGTTCCGCAGCTACAAATCCACTCTTTTTCCCTCCCCTTATAGGAAATTCTTCAGATTTTGATCCAACTTTAATTGGCAGCTTAATTTCTCTTGGAATTATTCTCATGACGCCAAATGTGGTAACTATGCTGAAAGCTGCCCTCAAAGCTCCAAAGATGGATACCGGCCTTGGCAAAGCAATCGGAGCAGGTCCTAAAGCAGTACAGGGCGCGTTTGGAACCGCTATGCAAGGACTCTGCATGAAATATCAATGGGGGATGATTAAGCAAATGGGAGAACGGAAGCCCGCGCCTCCTGTAGTTCCTGGACCTACTCCAGCTGGTGGTTCACATTAACCCTAATTCATTTTTCAGAAGGAACAACTCCTTTAGCCATTTCGTAGGCTAAGAGCAAAAGAGCTAATTGTCCATATGTCCTTAGAATGTCTACGCCAACGTTCGCATATGTCGCCCCCACTCTTTTTCTAAGTTTTATTATGTCTGCTTTATCCGCTAGGTTATTCTGCATAAGATGTCTAGTAAAATTAAATTTATCTCCTTCATCCCAAGACATAGCTTCCCTGCTAAATGCTTCTTGAGCAAAAGAGCTGTCTTTAAGCAAGCTTACTACCGCACCTATTCCTCCGGGTAATCTTGCTAAAACATCCTTATCGTATACCCGTATTATTGCCTCTTCAATGAAGGGAAGAATCTCCATGGCAATTCTCCTGTCGTAATTAGAAACTGCTTCTTTAATTTTGGCTATACTTTCAATAAGTGGTTCTATATTATGAGATGTAGGAATTTTTAGTATAAGTCCTGTAAGCTCGTTTGTCGCCTTAACCGAATTGGCATAATCATTTATTCTCCTAAAAAATCCTCGGCCTCCTGTGTTAATAAAGTTAAAGTCTGAAAACGGAATGTCCTCCATACCTATCACAAAGGGAAATGGAGTACCCTCGGCGGGAGTTTTTTCAAAAAAACTCTTTATAATTCTGTAGTTACTGGCACTTGCCTCCTGACGTATTTTTTCAACATATAAGCGTACTCGTCTTTGCCTTTCGTTATCTGCCGGCGTAGGATTATTCCCTCCTATAATATCGTATTTAAGCATTTCAGGAGCATTTGGAGCGTTACCGTAGACAATCCTTCTAGGATCGGCCTGTGGCAACTGAAGGCATGTAACCGTATTCTCCTGAATTATCATTAAGTCTTGCTCGATCTGTTTTACTTCATCTTGAGAGATGTTTCCCAATGCCTCTCTTAAAAATTGCATTCTCCTACCAGGCTCTTTGGTCTCAAGTGTCCACATAACCCTAAGTGGGTTTGCTTTAAGCGCATCTTTCCACATGTCAAGTCTTTCTATGTTCTTAAGGCTTTCCTTGTTCTTCATTCTTGTTTTAACCTCTC
>MFPH01000027.1 GCA_001782645.1 Candidatus Levybacteria bacterium RIFCSPLOWO2_12_FULL_37_14
TAATCTTGTCAATCCAATTTTTCTTAAAAATGGACGGTAAAAAGTATTTTTGTCCACATCATCCGTTTCCATCGTAATAGCCAAAGTTCCACCTGGTTTAAGTGCTCTATGCATTTCTTTCAAAAGTTTTGGAGTATCCGTAATATGTTCAAATGTGCTGATTGAAAAAATAGAACCGTACGAATTTTCCGCAAATGGCAAATTTCTGGCGTCGGCAAGAGTGAGATTTTTATACATATTACCCTTCGCAGCAGCGTACAAATCTTTTGGCGCAATATCAATGCCCATGTCTATAATCACCCCGAATGCTTCTGCAAATTCTCCCCATCCGCACCCTATGTCTAGAATTGGACGGGGCAATTTTACTCTTGATAAATGTTTTGCCTCAACAGACCTCCAAAGCGCAACGCAAAGAGGGGCAATCTGTAAATATTTTCTGAAGTATTTTTCTGTTTTGGTCATCTTCTAAATTTCTATTAATAAGCTCCAATCGTATCAAATGAAGCTATTCAAGTCAAAGGCTTGAGCTCCAAAGTTTTAAATACATATTAACCATTTTTTCCCAAGCATGCTTATTAACCCAAACATATGCTTTTTCCACAATTTTTTCTTTTTCTTTTATATTTTCTATATAAAAAGAAATTTTAGAAACTAATTCCGATGAAGAACTGGAAATTTTAATATATTTTGAAAAAGGCGCCATTCTAAGATAATCCTCCTTCAGAGGATTATCATAAACTGCAAATACCAATTTTTTCGCAGCCATCGCTTCAAGGATAGATAAATATCTTGAAACAAAAGCGAAATTATAATTTTGAAAATATTTTCCTGAGTTTTCTTGAAATCCTAAGACCTTAAAATCTTTCTCAATTTCTTTCCTAAACTTTCCATCCCCAATTATTTCAATTTTAAAGTTTGGTGTTTTTTTCCTTATTAATTTCACTGCTTTAATGTAAGTTTTTACCCCTGTCTGCTCATCAAGCCTCCCAATAAATACGGCACCTTCATGACTTATGGCTTTTAATCTATGATCGCTAATCAGATTTACTCCACCGTAAGATACGAAGTTCGGATTTGTTCCATACCATTTTTTTATAAAATCTCCAATACAAATGTTTCCCATTGATAGTTTTTCGGATATTTTACGCATCAAAATGTCTTTCCGTTTTAAAGGATAACCTTCGTATCCATGAAATGTTGTAAATATTTTTTTAAAAGGAAATAGAAAGCGAAAAGGTAGATACCAGAAAAATACATCATGACAATGAATTACATCTGCATTTTCCATGAGCTGATAATTATTACATAGCCATTTCCAAATTTTAAATTTTTTAAATTTTCCTTCTTTAAGTTTTGGAATCCTAAATATTTCAATTTCCTCAAACATCTCTTTTAGCATTGTTTTTTGAGAATCTTGCTCGGTGACAACTGTAACCTTATGACCTCTTCTAATTAACAATCGGCCAAGTTCTAAAACATGTTTTTCCACTCCGCCTATGTGAGGATAAAACAAACGGGACAAAAATAAGATATTCATAGCTGAACTAAATTCTACCACTGATTTAGGCCTCAAACAACTAGTTGATGCTATAATGTTTTTGCGTTTAATATGAATAAAAAAAGATATCTCCCAAAAGTTTCTGAAATAATTTATAAAAATTTAATTAAAAAGATTTTTTTTCAAATTGATCCGGAAACCGTTCACAATGCAATGGTAAAGCTGGGTGAACAATTTGGAAAACATAAAAGTATTAAAAAAGTTTTTTCCTCGCAATTTATAATTAAGGATAAGAGTTTAAAACAGAATATTGCCGGAATAAAATTTGAAAATCCCATTGGTTTGGCAGCAGGGTTTGATTATGAGGCAAGATTAACTCAAATACTCCCCTCTTTGGGATTTGGATTCGAAACTTTAGGAACAATCACGGATTCACCGTACGGAGGCAATCCAAGACCAATGCTTGGCAGATTGCCTAAATCAAAATCCTTGATGGTTAACAAGGGATTCAAAAATTTGGGAGCTAGAATAACAAGTGAAAAATTAACAGGACTTTCTTTCGAGATTCCAATTGGAATAAGTATAGGTAAATCAAATGTCCCGATATGTAACACTCAAAAAAAGGGCATAGACGACATGATTAATGCATTTACTGTGTTTGAAAATTCTAAAGCAAGACATTCTTATTATGAATTAAATATCAGTTGTCCTAATCTGCACGGAAACGTTAGCTTCTATCCTCTTAATAATTTAAAAGAATTGCTTACAGAGATTGACAAATTACATACCAAAAAACCAATATTTGTAAAAATGCCGCTTGAGAAATCAAACAATGAAACTCTTGAAATTCTCAATACTATATCGGGATATTGCCCCAAGGGAATAATCCTAAGCAATTTGTCAAAAAACAGAAACAATAAACTTCTAAAACGGGAGGAAGTAGATAAATTTCCTGCAGGCATTGGTAGTTTCAGCGGGAAACCAACGCATAAACGATCGAATGAATTGATTAAACTGGCTTACAATAACTTTAAACAAAGATTTGTTATTATCGGCTGCGGCGGAGTATTTAATGCCCAAGACGCTTATGAGAAAATTAAACATGGCGCCTCATTGGTTCAATTAATTACAGGCATGATTTATGAAGGTCCGCAAATCGCATCTCAAATTAATTTAGGCTTAATCGGACTGCTTAAGAAAGACGGCTTAAGACACATCTCTGAAGCTATTGGAATTGAAGCCAAATGACCTTTTGTGGACCCGGATGGAATCGGACCATCAATCTTTCGCATGTGAAGCGAACGTTTTACCACTAAACCACGGGTCCCGAGTGTATTCTACAGCATCCATTTCAGATTGACAAAGCAAAATAAATCAAGGACAATGTTAGGTATGGAATTTTTGAGAAAAATCTACAATTTTTTGTTAGATACTGTTCAAACTCTCCTTATAGTTTTCATAGTTTTTCTTGTCATATGGCAATTTTTGGTTCGCCCATTTCAGGTAAGCGGAAATTCCATGCAGCCAACCTTTCTTGACAAAGAATATATTTTAACCAACATAATTGCGCTTAGATTTAGTCAACCAAAACAAGGCGATGTTGTCGTATTTAAGGCTCCAAACGATCCGGAAAAAGATTACATCAAACGCATCATCGGAGTTCCGGGAGATCAAATAATGATTCTAAACGGAGATGTCTACGTAAACGGAGCAATTCTAGACCAAAGCGCATATTTAAAGCCAACAGTTAAAACATACGGAGGATCATTCCTTAGAGAAGACATACCTGTAACCGTACTGACCGACTCTTACTTTGTTATGGGTGACAATAGGTCTGGAAGCTCTGATTCGAGAGAATGGGGATTTCTTCCTGCTAGAAATTTAATTGGAAAATCCTCTTTTGTTTATTGGCCTTTGGACAAAATGGAAATGATTAAAAACCCGTACAATTAATTATTCCCCAAGCAAAATCTTATTTATTGCTTTTATTTTAGGACCCGTAACCTCCACATCGCCTCTTATTTCAATTAATATTTTAGCTTTTTTGCTGGACTGAAAAATTGTAACTTTATCCAAATTGTGCAATTTTGCAATTTTTTTGGCCATTTCATCAAGTTCGGGAATCCATAATCTATCCTCAACAGTACGAGGCTCTTTTTTCTGAATTTCCCCCTTAGCTTTTCTTGCTTCTTCTTCAGTCTGTCTAACTGTGCTATTTTCACGAAGTATCCTGCGGAATAATTCAAGCATGAGAGCGGGATCACCTAAAGAAATTAAAGGACGAACATGACCTTCCGAAATTACTCCTGCCACAAGAGCATCTTTGATTGCATCCGGAAGAGACAAGAGTCTGACTGTGTTTGAAATAGTTGGCGCGGACTTCCCAACTTTTCTGGCAACCTCATTAGTACCCAAACCAAATTCGTCAATTAACCGCCTATATGCTAAAGCCCTCTCAATCGGATTAAGATCTTCTCTTTGCACATTTTCAACAATAGACATCTCAAGCATCCCCTGAGGAGTAGTATCTTTAATTACAACCGGAACTTTGGATAAGCCCAATAGTTTTGCCGCTTTCCAGCGCCTTTCCCCTGCGATAATTTGATATCCTGCCGGAGTCCTGGCAACAACCAAGGGCTCAAGAATACCCTGCTCCCTGATAGAGTCAACTAAATCATTCAGTGATTGAGGCGAAATTACTCCACGCGGCTGAAGGGGATTAGCTTGAAGTATATTAATTTCAAGCTCATGGATTTCGCTTTGCGTATTCGTATTGTCCATAGGTAGACTATGTAATTAATTCATGACTTCTGCAATTCTTTTTCCGCGGGAAGTCTTAAAATTTACAATTCCGTCTTTTATTGCAAAAAGAGTAAAATCATTCCCCATAGCAACTCCAAGACCCGCAAAAACCTTCGTTCCTTTTTGTCGAATAATAATATTCCCCACTATAGCCTTTTGTCCGCTATATAACTTAACGCCTAGGCGTTTTGATCTGGAATCCCTATTTCCCTTAACTGACCCCTGCGCTTTTGTATGTGCCATATGTTGTGCTTGTGAAAAGTTGATTTATTTTACGTTACTTTTTCACAGCTGTCAACCCCTCAAAATTATAAGTCCCCTTCGCCAAGGCTACGGTGGGGTTGATGCCTCGTAGCTTTAGCGAAGCGGCATCAAGATATCAAGAATTTTAACTTTAGTTAAATATTGCCTATGTCCTGTTACTCTTCTGTATTTGGATTTTGCCTTAAATTTAGAAATCCGCAGTTTCTCCCCCTTAAAATGCTCTAAAACTTCTGCTTTAACTACTACTCCCTTAACTATAGGCTTACCTAATTTAACTTTCCCATCGACAACATGTAAAATAATTTCTTCAAAAGAAAACTTTTCTCCGGGTTTGGAGCTTAATCTTTCAACTTCAATTATAGAATCCTTCGATACCTTATATTGTTTTCCGCCTGTTTTTACGATTGCATATTCCATAAGCTATGATTATAGCAAAAAATTTATTTAATTTCCAGAACTTTATGTGATGAATCACCCCTATTCATAGCGCAAAGAATTCCAAGGAAAATAAAGTTCGAAAGCAAAGAGCTTCCCCCATAGGAAACAAAAGGAAGAGTAATCCCAACTATTGGAAGAATTCCTATATTCATGCCTATATTCACAAAAAATTGGAAAAAAATCACAAAGAATGCAGCCGCGGAAAATGTTTTATTAAATAATTCTTCCTGATTTTGAAAAATCGTGAAAATTCTGTAGAGTAAATATACAAATGCTATAAGCAGCAAAGTTGCGCCAATCATTCCCAATGATTCCGATAGCGTTGCAAAAATAAAATCAGTATGCCGTTCCGGTAGAAATCGCAGTCCCGATTGCGTTCCCAGCCCTAATCCGCGGCCAAGCAGCATTCCGGATCCCACAGCTATAATCGATTGGATGGCATTATAAGATAATCCCAATGGGTCATTGGGATTTAAAAAGGTTAAAATTCGCTGTTTTTGATAATTATGCAAAAATCTCCAAAGTATAGGAGACATTATTAACGAAAGAATTAATCCTAAAAAAAAGAATCTGAAAGGAAAACCAAAAACAATAAATACCATAATTGCTACCAAAGCATAGATTAGCGCATTTCCCAAATCCGGTTGTAAGAAAACTAAAAAAACAACCGGCATTAAAAAGCAGGTTGCCAAAAATAAAGTTTTCAAAGAATAATTATTTTTGGAAGCAAGATATGACGAAAGAGAGATTACCAAGAAGGGCTTGAGAATTTCAGAGAACTGCACTCTGAATCCAAAAATTTCCAGCCATCTGACAGACCCTCTTGCTTCAACTCCGATAAGTAAAACTGTAATTAGCAAAACAATGGAAACAATGTAAATAGGTGTCGCATAAAGATTTACAGTTCTGTAATTTGTTTGAGAAAAGAATAAAAAAGCAAAAATTCCGACAATAAAAAAAACAAACTGACTATTAAATAAGGCTCTATCTATGGAAAAAAGAGTGATCAAACTTAGAATTACAAGAATTATTGCAGGAGCTAACAATCCCCAGTCAATATTAAAAAACAACCGTTTGTTCATTTGCGAATTACAATAAACCTCTCTCCTTTTGTTAAGTTGTTCACCATTGCTTTCTTTTTTATTTCCTCTTCGAATTTTTTTGGCCAATCTTTCAAAACAACATTTACTCTCTCATCTAATTCCG
>MFPH01000028.1:0-6129 GCA_001782645.1 Candidatus Levybacteria bacterium RIFCSPLOWO2_12_FULL_37_14
TAAAGGGTATCAGGAGAACACCTGTTATAAAAGCTGACAAAAGAACAAGTCCCAACAGCTGTGCCATCCAGATATTATACTATCCTTGAAGTCGATATACAAATTAGCCTTGACGACCTAATGACGGGTCTTCAAAAGTCATTTTATTGTAGATTTTGCGGGTCAGCTCGACGTCTTTTTCACAATATTCACAAATCTCTTTTATTCTTCCGTCTTTGTAGACCTTGGCGACGTCTTTTCCCTCAATTGATCCACCTTTGGATGAAGGAAGACTCAATACTTTGGCAAGAGTGTCTAGGCTTATTTTGTCCTGCATGTCCCATTTGGCCCACTCACGCATGACATCATAAATTGGACTATTTCGATATCTGGCAAAATTTAATTCTCTGGTCGGCTTAACTCCCAAGACAACTGACCGCTGATAAATAAACCGCAGATCAAAATCCAGGATATTAAATCCGATGAATAAATCTATTTCCTTGGCAACTTCCCAAAAATCCTGCAGGATTTTCTTTTCATCCCCGCAAAGAGTTTTGACCGGCCCATCATCAATTACATAAGATAAACAAGCAATTCTACCGAAAGCTCCATCCAAAGACGTTTTGGCAATAAAGCTTTCAATTTCTTCTACCTTCTTCCCGTCATCAGCTCGCCTCCGATGAATCTCGTGCAAAATTGAATGCTTGTCTTTCTCCGCCGGCAAAGTCTCAATATCAAAAAATAATTTCCTCATATTACATTATTTATAGTATAGATACAAATATTTGCTACTGAAACTTGCTATATACAACAAAACATCCCTATATTCTCAAGTTTATAAGGATGTTCATTGAGTATTCTGAAACTTTTTTAGAAAGTCAACGAATATTTTTCCGTAAGGAGATAGTGTGTGCTCGACAAATTTACCTCTATACTCTTTGTTTATGAGACCTGCCGTAACAAGTCTTCGGGTGTGTTCGCCTATTGTTTTCTCGTTTGCTTCGAGTTTTTCGACGATTGCCTCAAGAGTTATTTTCTTGTTACCGGCGATCAAAAGCAAAATGGCTATTCTGTAATGATTCGCCATACCCTTAAGATGTCTTTCCATTTGTTTTAAAGATTTCATCTCATATTCACTATAACACAAAACATCCCAACAATCTCAAGTATTTAAGGGTATTTATTGTGAGCTCGGTTTAGATTGTGATTATGAATTGGGCCGAGCGGAGCGAGGCCTGAAAGTTTAATTTGAAAAACTCAGAAATCAAAATTTCCCAGCTAATGAAGCTAAATTGATTTAGTGTAATTTTACGATAATCAATTTCTATTTTTGATCTGTTATGACAACTACTTTTTTATTTAAAAAATTTTCTAAATAAACGGGACCAACGATAAGAATACCGTCGGCCATTACCACTTTGGCAGACGCTCCATGTTCTTTCGCAATTTTTTCCAATTTTTTGATAAATGCTTTTATCGTCATTAAATTTATAAAGGAATCTTCCTTATTAAGAGATTCTTATGGGAACAATTCTCTATCGATAGAACCTATTATCGAATTACGTATGTCTTCCCATAACATCTCATCGCATTCGATTGTGGCTAAAACTGATTGAATCTGTTCGTCTGATAAATCCCGCTCGCTAATGTCCTTAGAAACATTTCTTATTTCGTCTTCAGTAATAGTAAAAGATATTTGTCTCATACCTGATCTTTGATCAGATATTAAAGAAAGTCAACTACGTAATCATATATTTCCCGCTGCCTAGGAATTGAAGATAATCTTTATCCCTCAGAATCTGCAATTGCTGACGAATTTTGTCCTTGATATGCTTGTTCCTAGGATGTTTTCTACTTAAAACGTTTTTAAAAGCATAAACATCATCGAGAATAAAATTATTGCTTGCTAATTTTTCGATACAATTCATAATATCTAAAAGCCATCCTTTTGCGCCTATCTCTTTTTCTTCTCTCAAAAACAAAGTTCTCTTCCAACCTGCACGGCGCGCTGTTACTGCAAGCGGCTTCCTTTCTTCTATAATTTCTGGAACAAAAAAATGTTTTGGGATAACGAAAAAATTCAAAATAGAAAAGTTTATTAAATCGTAATTAAGCAAAAAGAAATTAGGATTGTTCGTGCTTTGTAGTCTGTCAATCATCGTTCGATAAGCACCATCAACTATTTTTGTACCAACAGCATCTTTTTTGCTTTTTAATTCATAATCCTCCTTGCAGTTTGAGCAAAAAAAATCGGCAACAGGCATGTTGTTTCCATATTTGTCAATATCCAAATGCCCGCAATTTGGACAGTATACTTGTCTATTAACCCAATCCTCTGTCAAAACCCTTATTTTTTGAGGAAAGCTCGTGTATCTATCGGCTAATTTTGTGTCAAAAAATAAATTCATTTGTTTAGTTTATTATATTCTCTTTTCCACCCCTTTTCACTATGGTTCTGCGCGGCAGAACAGTATTGAGTATTTTGTATTTCGTATTATGTATTAACGATTATATTGCTCAGGTGGAATTTTTGTGATAGTGTAAGATTATGAGTAAAAGTGTGAAAAAAAGTTTGACCAAAAAATCATTCGTAATTATTTTAGTCTTGAGCGTAATCGCAACCTATGGAGCAGCATTTGTAGACGACTCCATTAACCTTGCTAAAAATCCAACTGGTTTACCCTTTGGTTTTGCATCTTTCAATTTTCTAGGTGCATCAAATAACAATTTAATGCTTACTTTAGATATTATTTTTTGGTTTATTGTTATTTGGGTAATTTGGAAAGCGTTATTGAGACTTTTTAAGAAAAGATAAAATAATTGTCCGGATAAAGAACAAAACAATAGCCGCTGCGCTCAGTACGATTATACCAAGAATATACCCCTTGTCTTTATTTACGCTTTTATCAGCCACATTGCTAACGCCTGCCACATCAGCAGTCATATTAACAGCATTTTTTTCTTCGTTTTTTATCAATGTCTCATTTGATTTAGCAATTGCTATTGGAGCTTGAGTGGGGGTAAAGGTTGAGGCAAGTGTCGGAGTGGATGTTGGATTTGACGTTGGAGTCGGTGTTGATGTCGGAGTTTGATTCGAAAACGGACTAATTTCCTGATCAACTATCCCGTTACCGTCTTTATCAAGCAATATTATTGGAGACTGCCCGGAAGACGTATCAAGTTTCGTCTCTGCTTTGGTAGAGCTTATCAAAGGAATATCTGAGTACAAAGTCTCTTTGGAAAGAATATCGTTTTCATATTTTTTAATTTTAAAATCAAAACTCCCCTGATCGGTTGCCTCGAATTTGATTGTATATTGTCCAACATCTGGAAGAAAAATAAATTTCGCATCATCCAAAGTATCATATGAACTTCCCGGAATATTTGTTTCGAAATCTCCATCGCTTATCGGACCTGTATGATTGTTGTTCGCATCATAAACGTTAATATCTACCGGTGAATGCACGGAAACCTGGGTTCCGCTGAATGAATAAGGAATTATGGATACCCCATCCGGCAACTGATCGCTATCATTAAGAATGTTTTTTACCAAATTCAATGCGGGACCTGAAGCAACTAAACTACCATGATTCTGATTGGTATAAAAGACTAAAGCGTCACCTAAAAGCACCAAACTTTTACTATAATCAATTAACGAGGCGCTAAGAAGAGGCACCGTTCCATCGCCATTTATATTCATAATATCTTTATGGTTTTTTTCTTCAATAATTTGCCCCAGAGTATTTTGACCGGAACCTGCAATTATCGTTACCTCAACACCATTAGTATTGGATAACGAACTGTCTAAGGCATGAAAGGTTTCAGAAGGATTAAGTAATTGTGTATTGTGACCAAAGCCAGTCAATAAAGTTTTAATCTGAGCATAATTCAAAACTCCCAATTCTGTTTTATAAGGATAAAGATGGTTATTATCCTCTCCTGAATAAAAATTATAATATACTTGGCTTGGCACTAACTCATAATTACTGATCATATTCTGAACCACATCTCTCATTTCTAATGGAGCTAGAGATAAACAGAAAGAACCAACCGGATACTTAAGGCAATTACCATATCTCAAGGCTTTTAAGGAACTTACCGATCCTAAATGTGGTGTTCCTAATGTAAATAGTTTTCTCACATTCAAAGCTTTACTTGCATCTGCTATATAATTTCTCGCGACCAATCCTCCCATTGAATGGGCAACAATATCTACTTTTGCGCTTCCTGTTTGAGTTTTGATTTGCTGAATTTCCTGATCAACAAAATCTTTAGTTTCGCTGATATCTTTTCTCCAGTCATAAGGAAATAAGAATAGTGTTTTATTTAATTCATAGCCATTTGATGTAAAAAAATCTATTGTTCCCTGATAAGCTCTAGTCACCAAGTTTCCTGTTAATCCTATATTTGCTTCTGAAGTTATTCCATCAGTCTTCATTCTCAGGACATCGTAATAGTCGTCTTCACCAAACTCCCCCATCTTATCCTCATTCAACCAAACAGTTTCATCTTTAGGATAAAGATAGTTAAATTTTCCCCCATGCCCCGTGTCTTCTGCCCAAACCTTCATTTCGTTTGTTTTTAATTCAGATCCGCCGATGCCGGGGATAAGAATTAAAGGAGTTTTGGGAATTGGCGTGGGAGTTGGAGTAGGAGTCGGGGTTGGTGTCGGTGTCGAGGTAGGAGCTGGAGTAGGTGTGGGCGTAGGCGTTGGGGCTGGAGCAGTATAGTCAAAGGCTATTTCAAAATTGTCAATATTCGCAGACCACGCCTGAGAAGAAGAATAATTAATTCGCCACGTCATATTGTTTTCAAAATTATAAGAACCGAGACAGCTTGCGTAAATACCATGAACTCCTGACTGCGTTACGTCAGCAATGAAATTTTGTACGTTAATTGCGCTGTTGCCTAAATTTCCCGTCCAAAGGAACGAGGGTGATTGACAGTTGGATGTAGCAGGCATTTGCAATGACAGACCGACGTAATATGTGTAGCTTGTTTTACCCGTCACTCTCATCCTAGCTTTGGTAATTGTTGACCCTTGTGACATTCCAAAATCAGCATAACTACCAAAATCTCTAAAATATAAATTTGCATAAGAATCCGCCATTGTCCTATCGCATGTTTGCGTATCGGTAGCCGAACAATTATTAAGATTTGTATATGGAACTGTACCATCAGTTGCAATAATATTTGCGCTTCGAAATGGAGTCGTTGCGGCGAAAGTAACTGAAGTGAAAAAGAAAAAGGAAAGGATAAAAAAGAGGAATATAAAAAAACTACGGGCAAATAGTCTCATTAATTAAAATGTAGTGGAAAACCATGTTTGGCGCAAGAGAGAGATCTCTGAATTTTTTGCATTTTGGGCGGCTCTAAGATAAGATGGGACAGATGAAAAAATGGTTTCTTGCGCTTTCTATCATAACTCTTTTGATTTTTGCGGGTGTTTTCTATTGGAAGAAACCTATTTTTCAACCAAAGCCAAACAAAGTCCTGTCTGCAGTTGAAGCGCCAACTACCGCGCCCACCCCTCACGCCTGGAAGCAGTCAACTGTGATTAATTTCGACGGAGTTCCAATCCGTATCTCCTGGGCTATCGTCCAACCAAAAGATGTAAAACTTTATTCTAATCTAAAAGAACAACATCTCTCGGAACAGATTAAGGTTGATAAAAGTTGCTCGGTCTTGGTAAACGGAGGATTTTATTCCGAGGAAAACACGCATTTGGGGCTTTTTGTCAGTAATTTTGAAGTTATTTCCAAATTTTCACAAAGTGCTACCCGTAATGGATTTTTGTGGATTGATTCCTCCGATAATGTAAAGATTGGCGCGGATTTTCCAAGCACTATTCCTCGGCTCGGTCTGCAATCGGGACCGCTTCTGAAACTAAACAGAGAACCTTTAGCTCTTGCTATAAAGAATGATGAGCCAAAACGACGCATTGTTGCAGGAGTTGCTCTGGATAACAATTTAATTTTCTTAGTATTTTATCGTGATTCAGCGGAATATGAAGGCCCGATGCTTGAAAAACTCCCTGAAATTATTGATTTATTTAAAAAACAAACCGGCATAGATATTGTTGATGCTGTAAATTTAGATGGGGGAAGCGCTTCGGTATTTGTTTCAAATTATGATTCGCTCAGGGAATTG
>MFPH01000028.1:6138-6309 GCA_001782645.1 Candidatus Levybacteria bacterium RIFCSPLOWO2_12_FULL_37_14
TTATTTCAAATTATGATTCGCTCAGGGAATTGACTATTGTCGGCAGCTATTTCTGCGCAAAATAATTTAGCAGATTCCTAATGGTGTCTTCCTGGAGAATCGAATATAATTCAGCTTTCATATTTTGTCAAGTCTTACCGATTATTGCCGCAATCTTGCCAAAATTATTGC
>MFPH01000029.1 GCA_001782645.1 Candidatus Levybacteria bacterium RIFCSPLOWO2_12_FULL_37_14
CAACTTGTTTTTGAATATCAAATTTCTCATTGCTGAATTTAAGATATTCTACGCCCTCCCCGATAAGAAAAATACTGACATTATCTTCATTTTTAAGAGCTAGATTACCGAGTCTAAAAGCGTTCCAATTTTTTTCCGCGTTATTGGTCGACAGAATAATGGTAAGTTTCATATTAAATTCCTTTATATACTATTCTAACAAATTTAGGCCCCGCTTGATGAAGGATCTTCACCGCCGCCCCCTCGTCCTCCCAGTCGTCATCGAAGTTTAGTATCGGTGTTATCCTAAACTTGTTTCAGGATCTAAATTGCTTTCTTTTTGTGTTTTCCGCAAAAAAGAATATTTCCCTAGGTTCGAAGCTAATCAACACCCGGTGTTGTTTTGTATCTGAACCTAAGGATTTTAAATTTACTTACGCACGAAAATTTAACGCGCTTTGCCAGATACCAGATGGCACTTGGCTTTGTTTCAACGCTCGCTGCCTTCATGATTACGTTATAACATTATGCGGATAGGAGGAGATATTTTCGTGTGACATCTATGGCTAAAATATTCTTGAAGAATATCGTTAGAATTTATTCTTGGAGATTTTCATAGCGACCATCTTCATAGGGTGGGAAACAGATCTCGTAGGCTACCAAGGGGGAATCTTTATCTGCCTGCCATTGCATTTTCTCTCCAATTGCAACTGCTACGACAAAGGGTTTTTGAGTATTGTTGTCCACAGAATGTTTCTCTTGAGTACCGTCCGGTTTAGCTATAACTAGTCTGCCTTTTCCTGACACATATCCTTCAATAGTCCTATTTCCTTTTAAAACTCTTTGTAAAGGTGTTTTAAAACCCGGTTCAATCCTAATTACTCCCAAGTCCTTACTGTTATCTCCATCAAACGTATAAACATCACATTCTACGCCAGTGGCAACCTTCGTAGTTTCTACAAAAGAGATTGGTTGAATACTGCTCTCAAAATCAAAAGTATTCAATTGAGAGATATTTTGTTCCTTATTCTTTGAATAGCGAATTTTTCCATCATGTTTTCCAGTTTCTTGATAACCTGCTTTAAGAAGAACCTTTTCAGAAGAAATATTTCCTTCGGCGATATCTCCATAAATAATTTTATAATTTAAGAAATCAAATCCGTAATTCGTTAGTATCTCAACTGCTTTTACCATATATCCTTTTTTCTGAAACTCGGAACCCAGATAATATCCGACTTCTCCTCGCGTTGAGCCTTTTTCATATGGCGTGAGATTTATGCTTCCCGCCATCTGTCTTTCTTTATTTCGAATGGCAAATCTTAATCTTTCAGGATTCTTGGGGTGCTCTATACTTTCCCGTACCGATTGCAGAGTTGGATATTTATCTGCGGTATCGTCTCCAAATTGAGACAAATGACTTCTATTTCTATCTATTAATGCAAAAATTTCTTCCGAATCCCGGAGCGTAAACTGTCTAAGAACAATTCCGCCATCGGAAGATACGATCTCAATGGGATTATTGTTAAACTCTTTATTTGGATGGATTTCACTAGCCATAAGGTAATTATATCAAAAGTCCTTAGGATTCTGCGCCGTTGCGCCCCGTCCTCCTCGGTTGTCATTGAGGCTTAGGGGGAGGATTTAAAGCCCTTTGGATAAAATTTAATATTTCTATTGCTGCTTCAAGCTCTTCTGGGGTTGCTTCTTCGCGGTAACGGTTTTTAACAGAGTATCTGTTGCCCATTTTTAGAATAGGATTCCAATGTTCGCCCTCTTTCTCAATATGGAATATTTCCATTTCCTCTGGTCCTACGTCCCCAATGGAAACAAAGATTGACATCCCCTTTGTCCATTGATCGCCATAGCTTGGAATCACTATATGATCTTTTAGTTGAACTTTGATTTTTCGACCTTCAAATTCAAAAGGAATTGGGGGAAGAGATCTATAGTCATCTGGTTTTTCATCTGAATTTTTCGCTACTTTTCTGTCTGGTTGTTTGAAAATATCCCCCAGTATTTTTAGTATTTTTGTTTGTTTAGGTTGTGGATTTTCTGTGGGATGTAGTAGGCTATTCGCTAACAGGAAGATTTCGTTGGCGCGAAGATTCTTCTGTCTTTCAATCGTCCTTTGCCCTATATCTCTAGCCATTTCTGGTAAGATATTCTTTAAGGACTGTGGAGGCACATTTTCCTTTAGCATAGGAGGAGATTATACATTTAATCGGATATCTAATGCAAATTAGCATTTTAGAGTTGTTTTTGAGAGGGCAAAAAAAAGAGTGAGGCAAATTGAGTTCCCACCTTCCATGCGGGAGAGTAGGAGGAGAACAATCCTCGCGAACCACTCTAATGATATGTATCATTAGAGTACCAACAAAAAGCCTTCCTTCTGGCGGGAGCGGTATTAGAACCTGTTTGTTGTATAAACCGAGTTCCCACCTGAACCGAGTTCCCACCTGGAAGGTGGGGAGAATGTTTGGTGGGGATCTGTGCCGCCGCCCTCTAGTCCTGCTGGTTGTAATTGAAGTGTAATTTTATAAATCTATTCTCCTGAGGTGGATTAATTTGTCTTCACCTAAATTTGCCTTTAAGACAAAATTGAATTTATCTAATTCAAGAGCAAGTAAAAAATCACTCTTTGAATGTTTAGACCTAGGATTAATGAGATAATTTATTCCTGATTTATGTTTAATTAGATTCTTTTTAATATTTTCTATTTCCAAAGGTTTCTCTTCAAAATACCCTTTGATATGTTTTGCAAACATTAAGTCCTCGTTATCGTCAGATGTTCCACTGGTGCAAAATAAATGAACTAAACTGGGATTCTCTTTCTTAATGTAATTTATTATTGCTTTGGCATTAACAAAACTCCCAGTGATGACTTTCTTTGTATGCTTCAATCTTGAGTTCTTGAGTTCCCACCTTCCAGGTGGGAGAGTAATAAGTAGGCGCAACGGATTTTTGTCAAATTAGCGTGAATTTGAAACAGTTTTCGCACAAATTCACGGCATTTTGAGTTATTAAAAACCCATCGGGGATCTACCCCTCCCCGTTTGGTCTATTTTATTTTTTCCTGCAGATAAGAAGAAAAGTAATTCTTATACTTTTTTTGTAAATCTTTCTTCATCCAATCTTTACCTGTAATAATTTTACGGCAGTTTTTTGATTTGCAATTGCATGCAAATTGATCTTTATTATTATCAAACATAGCGTAGTCCAGCAGTAGTTCTTGTCCAGCTTCTATTTTGTGCATTGCGACGAAAATAATATTGCCTAGTAAGCCAAGATTGGGATTGCAGGAATGATTGACGAAGGTCATTATATTATTAAATTCTTCTTTTGATAAAGGAGCAAGGTATAGATTATCTAAAATTTGCAGATCTGAGTCATCAACAACGTCTCTGTATTTATACAATTCCTTGTCAGTTATTATATGTCCTGCTCTTATTACCGCAATCTCTCCTTTGTTAATTGGTGTTTTCGCAAACAGGCCATTTCCATCGATTAAACTCTTTTTAATCTCCGTTTTTGGAGACCTATATGATTTAAGAAGCGCCATATATTTGAATAAATGAATTATATCTTACTTGTAGTCTTATTCATAGGTGTTATAATAGTTTATATACCTATGCCCAGAAGAAAACATTACCGGAAAAATAAGTTTAAATTAAAGTTAAAGAAAGGCACTATTTATTCTATCTTTGCCTTTGGATTTATCGTTGTAGGCATTATTCTTCTTTTGTCTTTTACCAAAAACGGGAACTCTTTTCTGATGATAAACAATCTTCTGGGTCGATATTTTGGTAGTGTTGCAATTCTTTTTCCTTTTGTTCTGATATTCTTTGGATTTCTATTTTTAAAACTAAGACTCTTTCTATCCGGAATAAATGTTTCAATCGGATTTTTATTATTTTTTATCTCTTTGGACGCGCTTCTTAAGCAAGGAATGGCTGGAAAAGAATTTTTTAAAATTCTTTCAGATGTCCTAACGGATATTGGTGCGAATGTAGTTTATTTCGCAGGAGTTTTAGTTGGTTTAATAGTATTTTTTAATACTTCTGTTGATCAAGTTGTGGAATTCGTGCAACGCATATTTAAAAATCTTTATAGACTTTTTCCAAGCCAATTGCGTGGTTTTTTTAAGAATAAAAAATCATCAGGATTTAAAGAAAACCCGATGAGGATAAAAGGCGGATCAAAAATTATCCCCAATCTGTCTACGGGCCCAATGGTTATTAATTCTTCAACGATTAATAAAGAACCCCCTCTTATCGCAGATCAATTAGTCAGTAATTCCTTAACCAAAGCAGGTCTTTGGGAGTATCCTCCCTTATCCCTTCTTGCTGATGCAACGTCACAAAAAGCTGACAGGGGAGATATAAAAGGCATTGCAAAAATAATAGAGGAAACTTTGGACAGTTTTTCCATCAGGGCAAAAGTCGTTGAGGTAAATGAGGGTCCGGCAGTTACACAATACGCTTTGCAAGTTGGTCTTGGAACAAAATTATCCAAGATTACGGCTTTAGCAAACGATTTGGCTTTAAGAACAGAGGCGCCGACCGGTCAAATCAGAATTGAGGCGCCAATTCCGGGCAGAAATCTAGTCGGAATAGAAATTCCAAATAGAAGTTTGGAAGTTGTAACTTTAAAAACAATGCTTGAATCCAACATTATGAATAAAAGTAAATCCAAACTTATCGTTTCTCTTGGTCTGGACGTATCGGGGAATCCTGTTGTTGCCAATATAGCCAAGATGCCGCATGTTTTGATTGCCGGAACAACAGGTTCGGGAAAATCCGTTCTTATCAATTCCTTCATATCCTCCCTTCTTTTCAGAGCCTCTCCTGCGGAGGTGAAACTTATTTTGATAGATCCTAAAAGAGTGGAATTGACAGGCTATAACGGCATACCGCATTTAATGACACCGGTTATTGTTGAGGTTGAAAAAATATTAGCATCTTTGAAGTGGGCAATGGATGAAATGGATAGGCGCTATAAGAAATTTGCAGAGGGAGGAGTAAGAAATATAGATTCATACAATGAATTTGCCGGATTTCAGGCTCTTCCTTATATTGTAATTTTAATAGATGAACTTGCGGATTTAATGGCATTTGCGCCGGTTGACGTAGAAGATGCAATCGCTCGGCTTGCTCAAATGGCCAGGGCAACAGGAATTCATCTGGTAGTTTCCACGCAAAGACCGTCAGTTGATGTTATAACAGGTTTAATTAAGGCAAATATTCCCTGCCGCATTGCCTTTAATGTTTCTTCTATGATTGATTCCAGAGTTATTCTGGATACTCCGGGTGCAGAAAAACTTTTGGGACGGGGAGACATGCTTTATGTTCCTCCCGATCAGGCCAAGCCAACGCGTATCCAAGGAGCATTTGTTTCAGATAAAGAAGTAAGAAAGCTTGTGGAATTTCTTAAGGCCAAGAATCCGCCGGTTCAATACACAGAGGAAGTTATTTCCAGTCCTTTAGTTCTTAAAAAAGCAGGAGGTCCATCTATTGGAGGTGATGGGAAGGATGCACTTTTTGAAGAAGCAATCAGATGCGTATGTCAATATGATCGGGCTTCGGCATCGCTTCTGCAAAGACGGCTTCAAGTAGGATATTCAAGGGCAGCCAGAATTTTGGATCAGCTAGAGGCTGCCGGAGTTGTAGGCCCAGCAGAGGGATCGAAACCACGGGAGGTGATAGGAAAAAACGCTGATGAAATCATCAACGCCCTTCATCAAGGATAAATAAAAGTTCAAAGTGAAAAATTAAAAGTTACAGTTTAAAGTTAAAAATTTTTAATTTTGAATTATAATTTTGAACTTTGCATTTTGCATTTTTAATTTGTTATGGTACATGTAGGAGAAAAACTTAGTGAAGAGAGGATAAGAAGAGGCTTGACTCTTGAGGAAGTTGCCAAGGCAACGAAAATCAGGGCTTCTTTTCTTCAGGCAATTGAAAGGGGAGAATACAAGAAGTTGCCATCAGGCACTTATGTTCATGGGTTTGTCAGGAATTATGCGAGATTCTTGGGATTATCGGAACATGAAATTTTGGCTCTTTTCAAAAGAGAATATGAAGAAGAGAAATTTGTGAAAGTTTTACCGGATGGATTCGCTAGACAGGACGATTTTTCACTTTCGAAATTTAAAATTGCACAAGTCCTGAAAGTTCTCTTCTTGATATTTATTTTACTTTTGGCTTACATACTTTTTCAGTATAGGTCTGCTATTTTTAACCCCTTACTTAGTGTTTCAGCTCCCGCGGAAAATTCTGTAGTTTCATCACAAAAAATTACTGTTATTGGCAAGACAGATCCAAATGCAACTGTTTTTATAAATTCAATCCCCGTACTATTGGATAAGGATGGTAATTTTAAAAAAATTATCAATGTTTTTCCGGGAAAAACAAAAATTACCATAAAATCAGTAAATAAATTTAACCGAACAACCGTCATCGAAAGATCTGTGGAGATTAAGATATAGAGAATATCACTTTATTAGATTGACAGGATATTTTGTTTAGTGCTATTCTGATTCTATATGGATATTGCGCAAATTGCTTTGTTTATAGTTATTATTGTTCTGGCAATTTTGCTTTTAGCATTGGGAATTCAGGTGTTTTTTATACTGAGGGAATTTCGCAAGACAGTTTTTAAAGCAAATAAAGTTTTGGATAATACAAATGTTATAACCGAGAGCGTTTCTTCTCCTCTTTCTTCCTTGTCCGGACTTGCAGCAGGGATTAAGACATTAGCGCCAATTTTGGGTGTTTTTAAGAAATTTATTTCAAAAGACAAAGAAGATAAGGATTCAGGAAAAAAAAAGAATGACTGAAATGGACAACAATAATAACAAATCAAGCAACAATTCTTTTGGTGTTTTTCTATTCGGAGCTCTGGTTGGAGCAGTTATAGTGTTGTTATTGGTAACAAAAAAAGGAAAGAAAATTTTGAAAGCAATTTCAGAAGAGGGGGAAGGAAAAATATCAAACATTATTAATAAAATAGAAAATTCAGTTGATTTGGAAGATGAATCCTTAGAAAATGAGCAGACGGCTGTGCCAAAAACAGAAGTAATTAAAGAAGCAGTTTCCGAAAAAAAGCCTAAAGTTAGAAGATTTTTCAGAGGAGTTTCTCGCCACGTCAATTAAAGACCATACTTCTCAATATTCGCGTTGTGTTCCTGTAGGGTTTTCGCATATCTAATCTGTCTATTTTTATCATGCAGATAATAAAAATAATTGGTATCTGTAGGGTTGGCTGCAGCGCGTAATGCCTCTAGCCCTGGATTCGATATGGGTCCCGGAGGTAAACCCGTAACTAAATAAGTATTATATCTAGAAACAACACTTTTGTATTCTTCGAGAGTTACTGTCTCCCACCATTTTTTATTAATAGCATTTTTTCCTTTAGCATATTGAATAGTGCTGTCCACTTGTAATGCTATTTCCTGCCTAAGTCTATTAAGCAATATTCCCGCAATGATTGGTTTTTCTGCATTTGTAATTGCCTCGCGTTCTATAAGGGAAGCAAGTATTGTAATTTGCGATTTGGTTAATTTAGAATTATTTGTATCTATGGTTAAGAATTTCTGGTCAAAAGTTTCTCTCATTTGTTTTACAATCATTCCGATGTCAGCGTCTTTAGGAATAAGGTAGGTATCGGGGAAAAGGTAACCTTCGTTTTGAACGAGAATATTTTTCCAAGAGTCTTGATAAGTCGGCATATTTTTTTCCAGTATTTCGGCAATTTCTGTTGCTCTTTTTCCTTCGGGAATTGTTGTCCAGATATCTAGTGTTCCGTGAGTTAAATTTTGGGCAATTTCTTGCGCTGTCATTGATGGGGAGAGGCGAAAGTCTCCGGCTTGAATTTTTTCTTCAAACTTGCCAAGCCTTGCGTAAAGGAAAAAAATTACACGATTTTTAATAAGCCCTGCAATTTCAAGCTTGCTTGCTATCTCTTTTAAGCCAGACCCCTTCTGAATAACAAATATAACGGATTCTTTGCTTGTGGAATTAACAGGAAATAATCCATTTTTCCACCATAAAAAGCTTCCAAAAAAAACAATTATAAGAAGTAAAACAACAGTAGTTAATTTCTTCATACTTAACTAAAAATTAAATATAGGATATTGTCGCATAGTTTCCTTTCCCTGTTTCAGATTATACACATTTTCACTGTAAAGAGTACATATTGGTTCGTTTTTCTTTATTATTTCTCCTTCTTTTCTGTCTAAAAAAATACCGGATTTTTTTTGTAAAGGCGCACCTAAAGCTTTTGATAGTAAGGTCAGATTTTTGCTATTTATATTTCTAATTATGCAATCTTTTTCTGCTTTTATTCTATATGTAAATTTGCCGGGAATTAATTTGGAGCTTTCAATATTTTGATTTCCTCCCTGCTCAAAAATAATTTCTTTCATTTTTTTTAAAGCCAAACCTTCCTGTAAAATTTTTGTTGCCCAACCGGCGCAATTCCCGTAAGTATTTTTAACGTATTCCTGTAATTTTTTTGAAGAGTCTTTTAGGCAAAGCTCCAAAAGATTTCCTGCTAAGGTTATGCTTCTGACTTCCAAGTCGTAGGGCCTATCAGGCGTTTGCTCCAATACTTTTAAAGCATCCCTTGTTTCGAGAATCGGTCCTATTCCTCTTCCAACCGGCTGATCTGTTCTGCGGACAAGAACCCGGATCTTTATGTTAAATTTTTTTGCAATATATTCAAATTTATTTTTTAGAATTTCGGCGTCTTTAATTTTAGTTACTTTTAGCGTGTTTCCGTAAGGCACATCTATGACAACATGCGTTGATCCAAAGGCAATTTTCTTGGACATTATAGAGATAATTATTTTATCAAAACTTTCAAACATCAATTCTTTTTCAACATTGATAATTACATCATCGGCAGGGGCGATATTGAAATTTCCTCCCCAAACGATGCACGCATTTATTTTTTTAACTATTTTTAATATTTTTTCTTTTGATAGAATAACAGGAGCTAAAACTTCCATATCATCTGCGGTTCCGCTCGTTGTTATTGCCCGTGAAGAGCTTTTGGGAATTAAGAATCCGGCGCTAGCCACAATTGGGACGACAATAAGTGTCGTACGATTTCCGGGAACTCCTCCTATTGAATGTTTGTCGGCAACAATTCCTTTAAAATGCAATTTTTCTCCTGTTTCAATCATTGCCTTTGTTAAGTAGTAAAGTTCCTGATTGGTAAATCCTTGTGAATAACCGGATGCTGCAAAATATGTAGTCAATACTTTTCCCAATCTTTGCTTGGCAATCTGATCCATTATGCTATAAATTTCCTTGTAATTGAGAGTTTTTCCGACAAGTTTTTTTCTGATAGCATTAAGCGCATCCTGCTGATCAATTCTTTCCTGGAATGTCTTCTTGTCATCCATATCAATTTTTTATTTGTTTTAATATTAAGGATATTACACTTTTAAATACATAAAAAATAAAATAGAGAAAAGAATTAACTAGTCGATAAAAAGCCGGCCAATTTTTTTGTAAATTCATATTTCTTGAAGTACAGCTTTAACAATAAGTCTTTTCCAAGTTGTTCCGGGAGGAGTACAGGTGACAAGGGTTAAATAAGAATTATCATAATCCTGAACAAGAGCGGAACTATTTTCCGGATCAACAACTGTAATTTTGAATATTTTATATGTATATGTCACGCCATTAATCATGGCATAAATAACGTCTCCATTTTTGAGTTTATAAACATTGGCGAAAATTGTTTTGTAGTCTTTTGGGTTAAATAATTGCGGAAGAGTTGAATGACCGAAAATTACAGCATTTCCATTTTTGCCGGGAATACCTGTGCCCTGATAATTAACTAAGTGTTTTGCCAAATCGTTATCAACTGTAGAAACTATAGCTTTTTCTATTTTTATTTTTGGTATAGAAATCGTATAGGAAGCGGTATCGATTTGGTCTTTTTGATTAAGGTTGGGGCTAAATTTTGGAAACCAATTTTCTGCTTTAGTATAGTCGGTTGTGTCTACTGAATTTTTTGTTAAATCCACGATGTTTGCGCGGGGAATAGACAATGCAATATCTTGAGATGCAATAGCGGGTTGGAAATATATTTGCCAGGATATCGCAGGAAATAAGACGTATATAATAATGGAAATTCCAATTAGCAGGAGAATTCCGCTTGTCAAACGAAGATATTTTTTTAGATTATTTTGTACATTTTTTCCGTAGTAATATTTACTCATTTATTTTAATTAGGATTTTTATATTTCTTTCTCTTGCCGGCAAATTCTTTGGTAAAAATGGAAGATTGGGAGAAAGCTTAATAGCTACATCTGCAACTTGGGGCAGTTTATAAAGTAGATCTTGAGTAAATTTAAAAGATTTTCTCTTTAAATCTTTTGCCAGTTTGTCTTCCGAAATTTTCGGTAGTAATAATGTTTTTATATTAAGATTTGCCTCGATTACCTCATCGTTTTCCTGTTTTATATCTACAACAGAGGTTTTAATATTGTTGTAATCTATTTCTTGGCTAGACGGAATATTACTAGAAAGAAGAGATTTGCTAAGCGTTATAAGATCATCTTTTCTATAAGAAATTCCCTGATATTCAACTGTTCCGGTTAAAGTTAATTGATTTGTTTCGTCTCCAACTTTTACATTCAAAGATTTTTTGCCAAGGGTTTCTGTTATAAAGGCAGGGAGTAAAATTTTATTAAGGTCGAGCTGTTTTTGCAGATTCGTTTTGGCATTATTCTCCAATTGTTTAATAAGGTCTGCCTCCAATTTTGTCGTGTCATTTTTTGAAGCAACTGTAACTTCTTTTTTCGTTCCCCCGCTAAAAGGATTATCGTTTATTGCTATAATTTCAGATACATTAAAAGATGCTACAGAAAACTTTGTACCCGAAGGAAGATTGGATTCTTTGCCCAGTTGATCGGCGGTTACATTTGCCGTAGTCTTTTCGGGAGGGGGATTTTCATTTGCCGAATGAGATGCAACCGCTTTTATAGTTGTCGGCGAATCAAGAGTGAATTCAAGTCCATTGGGAGCTTTTAATACTGTCCCTTCAGCTAAAATTCTAGCAGTATCGCTATCGTTATAAATTATTACTGCTCCTTTTGCAAAAGTGCCGACATCTTTTTTTCCGGTAGCAGGAGTTGAAACGCTTCCGTCTTCGGACACAGACACAAGCTCGCCTTTTATGGTGTTTTTGCTTGGATCCGTTGTTCCTATTGTTGAAAATAAAACATTTTTATTTTGTTCCGTAATTTCCGGATCTACGATAATCGTAATTGTTGCTTTTAGAAATAAGAAATAACAGGTGATAAGTCCAACAATCAAGATTAAAACTGTTGAAATCACAATGCTTAATTTTCCCCTATTTATTTTCCTAACAACAGCAAATATTAGACCTAAAATAAAAATTAAAATACTTTTTATAAGCATTGAGATATTGCCAAATCCTTTGGGGGTTTTGGTTATTACCTGCATTTCTTCTGTGTCAATTTGAGGAATTGTTTCCCCGCCTGCTACGCTCTGTGGAGCATTGCGGGCAGGTTGTTTTTCCTCGATTCTTTGGAATTCTCCCACTTCATCCGTCTTTGGCGGATTTCGCGGGACGGGCATCTTTGCTACGTCGATGTCTTTAGCAAATCCAAAATCGGAAGCTCCTAAATTTTTGTAAAGTACTGGTTCTTCAATGGAATTTTCTCCGCCAGCTGGCGGATTCTTTGTTTCCGCTTTTTCCTCAAGCAGCTCATGCGTAAGATGCTGTTTTTGCGGTATATCTTTTTCTAATACTTCAAATCCCATTTGCGTTGCTGCTCCAAACAAAACAGCTTTTGCGTCAAAACCCTCTGGAAGATTGGTTATTTGAGGAAGATGAAGAAAAGGCAGGCTCTTGCTCCAGGTATGTGAAATAAATTCCTGGCTTAAATCTTCTTTTCCGTTAAAAATTATAATTCTGGATGGCAAAATTTCCGGGACATTAAAATGTTTTAAAAGAGTATCAACAGTGAAGGGAATAGATTCATGAATTTCCGAGCTTTTTGTTTCTATGCTTTTTCCGGCTCTCAAAAGCGTTACCGTTACATTTTTTTTGTTAATCTCAGCAAGAATTGCAGAAACAGGTACTCCTTCCTCTTTTTGCAGCAAATGTGAAATTGCCTGTGATATAACCAAAAAACCAATCGGAATTAATCCCAACTCTTCACTTGTCTTTTTAAGTTTGCCAAGATACTCTTTTTTAATTTGATCATTGTCTGTCCACGATTCTTTAACTCCAAAAATTGTTTTTTGTGTTTGTATATTTTCCGGCAATGAGGATTCAGCGACGGAGATTGCCTTATCCAATTTTTCCAGAAGTTCTTCTTGCGAAATTTCGTCAATGGAAGTAGAAAAATGTTCTTCTTTAAGGCCTACGATTTTTATTCTGCTTTCAATCTCTTCGAAAATTACCGCTTCCGCCTTCTCGTCTCTTAAAACCAAAACCAAGAAATATAGGGGTACGATTTTCTTATTAAAATTTTTAAAGAATGGCAGATTCATAGCTTAAAATTGTTAGATTGTTAAATTGTTATATTGCTAAAACAATTTATTAATTCCCAACAACTGCGTAAATTCTTCTATTTCCTTTTCCGATATTCTCTTGCTTAATTATTCTAAAACTTTTTATCTCAGATGTAAACGCGACATGAGGTCCACCGCAGAATTCGGCCGAGTACGGTCTTTGGCCTTTAGTCTTTGGACCGACGAAGTAAACTTTAACGGTTTGCCCATATTTTTCATCGAAAAGTCCAATCGCTCCAATCTCTTTGGCTTTTTGCAATGGCAGCATTTCAAAATGGACAGGCAAATTTTCTTTAATTTTTTGATTCACAGTTTCTTCAATTTTTTTCAATTCCTCGGGGGTCAAGTTTCTGTCAAAATTAAAATCAAATCTTACACGTTCAGGCGTAATACTAGATCCCGTCTGATGAAGTTTGATTCCAAACATATTTCTAAGCGCTTGATGGAGAAGGTGAGTTGCAGTGTGTCCCATGATTGTTTTCTCACTATGATCCGCCAGTCCCCCGGCAAATTTTTTTGTTGCTCCGGCTCTTGATATGCTTTGATGAGATTTCATTTTTTCTGCAAATTCCTGATCATTAAATGTATATCCCAAACTCTTTATTTGAGTAGGAGAAAATCCGTGAGTAGAATAAAGGATAAATGCGTCTTCTGCGGAAATTTCAGCTATACCTTTAATTTCGTCTCCGACTTTATATTTTTTGAGAATGAATTCTTTTGCGTTTGCTAAAGTATTTTTATATTTTTGTTCTTCTTCCAAGATTGTTAGCTTAATCTCCTCAAAGTTTTTTTCAAGATAAGGATCAGTTTCCTTATATGCCTCAACTATCCTATGAATAATAGGGGAAATATCTTTTCCTCCGAGAGAATAAAAATTATCAAGAGCTTTTCTAAGCAGTCTTCTTAAAATATATCCCTGTTCTTTGTTTGAGGGTTTAATATTTGTGTTTGAAATAAATACAGATCCTCCAAGATGGTCTGCGATTATTTGCATTTGCGGACAATGTTCCTGATAAGTTTTTCCGGTTTCTTTTTCTATTGCTTTTATTGTCGGAGTAAAGATAGGAGTTTGAAAAATATCATTTTCATTTTCAATAGCTGCTAAAAGTCTTTCTACGCCCCCTCCATAATCGACGTTTTTCTGTGGTAATTCTTTGAAGCTTTCGTCTTGTTGTTTTTGGTATTGCATAAAAACTGCATTTGCGATTTCCAAGAACTTTCCACATTCACACCAAGCGGGATTATCTCCCTTACAATTTAATCCATGTTCTATATCGTCAAATTTATAATAGACTTCTGTATCAGGTCCACCGATTTCACCGGGAGGCATATTCTCCGGAACCCCACTTCTGGACCACCAATTTTTCGTGGCGTTTGCTGCAAATATTTTTTCTTTCGGGTTAAATCCTTCTTTTTTCAAGAGTTCAAACCAGATATTGTAGGATTCATCATCATAGGGAATCCCGCTTCCTCCTTTAAACACGGTTATAAAAAGTTTTTCTTTCGGCAATCCGAATTCCTTTGTCAATAGTTCCCAAAGCCACGGAATTTCTTCCTTTTTAAAATAATCACCCAGAGACCAATTTCCGAGCATTCGGAAGAATGTTGTGTGGCGATTGTCTCCAACTTCGTCTATATCCACAGCCCTGAAACAATTTTGAACATTTACCAATCTTTTTCCCATCGGATGCGTTTCTCCCAAAAGATAGGGGACCAGAGGCTGCATGCCTGAACTTGTAAATAGAGTGGTTGGATCATTCTCCGGGATTAACGGAGCGTTAGGTATTTGTTTATGACCACGCTCTTTGAAAAATTCTATGTATTTGTTGATTATATCTTGTGCTTTCATTTGAAATTTGAAATTTGAAATTTGAAATTGGCGTCGTGCCCGCGTTTTTCAAAAAAGGCAATATACCTGCCCGCAATGCTATGCAAAGCGTTGCAGGCGGGTTTATCAATAATTTCCTGCGCCGTCATAACTAATTCATTATATCACGCTCTAAAATTATTCTGCAGAACTTGTTTGGATATTTAAAAAAATTCTGCAACCGGTTCAGAATAGCTTTGGAGTTGACCCCTTGACAGGGGGAATAAAGTGTGATATAAAGTTATTACTCTATATACAAAGTTAAGTAAAGGTGTACGCCTTGTGCGTTTTTTTTGTTGGTGATGGCTAAACTTGATAAAAAAACTAATACTGTCCGACAAAACTGGGGAAAAGAATATTCCTTCTTACCTCAACTAGATCTCCTTAATGTACAAAAAAGTTCCTATAAATGGTTCTTAGAAGTTGGAATAGGTCAGATAATTAAAGAAATTTCTCCTATTGATGATTTTACAGAAAAAAATTGGAGACTGGAATTTAAGAAATATAGAATAGGCAAAGCCACAAATACTCCGGAAATTGCTCTTTCCAAAGGACTTATGTACGATGCTCCTTTATATGTAGAAACAACCCTTACCAATAAAAAAACAAATGCAACAATCGAACAAGAAGTTTTCTTGGGAGACATTCCTCAAATGACCGACAGAGGAACATTTGTTATAAATGGAGTAGAAAGAACAGTTGTTAATCAGTTGGTCCGTTCTCCCGGAGTATTCTTTACCGCAGCGCATGATAACGTTACGGGTAAAAAATTGTATACAGCCGAAATAAGACCAATTCATGGATCATGGCTTGAGTTTTCAACCACCAGACATGAAACAATTACAGTTAAGATAGATAGACGCAGAAAATTCTTGGCTTCAACATTTTTAAGAGCAATCGGATTTTCCTCAAACGAAGACATAAAGGAATCTTTTAAGGGTTTGGAAGTGGACGGAAAGACATCTTTTATAGAAAATACTTTACAAAAAGATGAAACAGGAAGTTCCAAAGACGCAATTATTGAAATATTTAAAAAAATGCATCCCGGAGAACCGGTTGTTTTCGAAAAAGTTAAAGAAAACTTTGATGGACTATTCTTTAACTCTCGTCGTTATGATCTGGGCAAAGTAGGAAGATACAAGGTAAATAAAAAACTTAATGGAATGTCGGGATTCACAGAATCCAATGTCCAAATCTTGACGCGTGAGGATATTTTGGGAGCAATTAGTTTTCTTATTAAGTTAGCCCAGGGGTCTGAAGGCGTTGATGATATTGATAGCTTGGCAAACAGAAGGGTTAGACGCGTTGGCGAGTTGGTTGCAACAACAGCCTTTCGAGTTGGAGTTTTAAGACTTGAAAGAAGCATCAAGGAGAGAATGAGCCTTATCCAGCCGGATATTCCGCCATCAATCGGAGCCTTGATTAATGCAAGGCCAATTATGGCTTCGATTAATGAATTTTTCCGGACATCTCAATTGTCAACCATATTAGATCAAACAAATCCATTATCTGAAATAGACAATCTAAATCGTTTGACAGTTATGGGGACGGGCGGAATTTCCAGAGAAAGAGCAGCTTTCTCGATTAGAGACATCAATAGCTCCCAGTATGGAAGGATTTGTCCGATCAGAAGTCCTGAAGGACCTAATATTGGCTTAGTTACCTATCTGGCTTTATATTCCAAAGTCAATGAGCATGGATTTTTGGAGACTCCATATAGAAAAATTCATAAAGTAAAAAGGGGTAAAGAAACGCTTGTAACCGCAACGGACGAAATTGTTTATTTAGCAGCAGATGATGAAAGGAAATTCTATATTACTCACGCAGGCAGCTTGACCAAAAATGTTATAGAAGCTGATCGTGTTCCCGTTAGATATCAGGGTGGATTTATGGAAGTCGAAAAAGAAAAGATTGATTTTGTTGATGTTGTTCCGAGACAAGTTGTTGGAACTTCAGCCTCACTTATTCCTTTTGTTTCTCATGATGAGACAAACAGAGCTTTGATGGGTACCCACATGCAGTGTCAAGCAGTTCCTTTAGTTGCTCCACAGAGCCCAATGGTTGGTACGGATATGGAAAAAATTGTAGCTGGAGTTATGGGCCGCGTTGTTCGTGCTCCGTTTGATGGCATAATTACATATGCAGACGCAAATAAAATAACCATAAAAGGAAAGACGAGGAATGAAGAGAAAACTTATTCAATCGATTCTTTCAAAAGGACCTCTCAGGCAACTGCCTATACGCAAAGAGCAGCAGTTAAAGATGGGGACAAGGCTAAAAAAGGAGACCTTTTAATTGACGGTCCGTCTTCTGATAATGGAGAATTGGCGCTTGGACAAAATCTTTTGATTGCCTATGCATCTTTGGATGGACTTGGATATGAAGACGCGGTGGTTATATCAGACAGATTAGTTAGGGAAGATACCTTATCCTCTATCCATATCGAAAAACATGAAGCGGCAGTTGTGGAGACTAAGCTTGGGCCTGAAGAGACCACGAGAGATATTCCAAATGTTTCCGAGGAAGATTTAGCTAATCTTGATGAGGAAGGAATAGTCGTTGTAGGATCCGATGTAATTCCCGGAGACATTTTGGTTGGTAAAATTGCTCCAAAAGGCGAAACAGAGCTGACAGCCGAAGAAAGACTTTTGAGAGCTATTTTTGGAGAGCAGGCAAGGGAAGTTAGGGATACGTCCTTGAGGATGCCTCACGGAGAAAGGGGAACTGTAATTAGCGTCCAGATATTGGATAGAAAAAAGGGAGATGAACTAGAGCCCGGAACTTTGAGGAAAATTATTATTGAAGTTGCCCAGTTCAGGCATGTTGTAGTTGGAGACAAGCTAGCAGGACGTCATGGAAATAAAGGAGTTATTTCTAAGATTTTACCTCAAGCAGATATGCCTTATCTTGCAGATGGTACGCCAATTGATATTGTTATCTCTCCGATTTCTGTTTTGGCTCGTATGAATTTAGGACAATTATTGGAAGCACACTTGGGGTGGGCTTGTTCAAAGCTAGATATTAAGGTTGGAATTCCTGCTTTTGAGGAAGTTTCGGAAGATCGGATAGTAGCATCTTTAAAACAAGCGAAACTTCCTGAAAATGGCAAAACAACATTGTATGATGGCCGAACAGGAGAAGCATATGAAAACTCTGTGGTTGTTGGAATTGAATATATCATGAAACTTATTCACATGGTTGAAGACAAAACTCATGCGCGATCTACAGGGCCATATTCTTTGGTTACACAACAGCCTCTTGGAGGAAAAGCGCAAATGGGAGGACAACGTCTTGGGGAAATGGAAGTTTGGGCATTAGACGCACATCGAGCTCGCTATACACTTCAGGAAATGCTGACAATAAAATCTGACGATGTTGTTGGCCGCGCAAAAGCTTTTGAGGCGATTGTTAAGGGAGTTGATATTCCTACCCCGCGGGTGCCGGAATCATTTAAGGTTTTGATAAAAGAGCTCGCATCTTTGGGGTTAAGTATTACTCCGATTGGAGCAACAGTTGTTCCTGAAGCATTAGCGTCATTGACAGTTGAAGGGAGCATTATTGAGAAAAAAGTTGAAGAAAAAATCGAGAAAGATGCTTTGGAATTACAGCAAGCCGCAGCAGCGGAAATACCGGTGGTTGATAAGATCGGATCTTAATTATGAATGGAATAAATATAGATAAAAAAATGAAAGATATTACAATTTTGGACTTTAAAGCCTTAAGGATTTCCTTAGCTTCCTCTAAAGATATTTTGGAATGGTCATATGGTGAAGTAACCAAGCCTGAAACCATTAATTACCGAACTTTACGACCGGAAAAAGATGGACTTTTTGACGAGAGAATTTTTGGACCAACTAAAGATTGGGAATGTTATTGTGGAAAATATAAAAGAATTAGATATAGGGGAATTGTCTGTGACAAATGTGGAGTTGAAGTTACCTTGTCTAGGGTTAGACGTGAAAGAATGGGGCATATCAACCTTGCAACGCCCGTTGCTCATGTCTGGTTTTTCAAAGGTTCATCCTCGCCTCTTTCTTTACTTTTGGATATGTCTCAAAAAAGCCTTGAATCCGTAATTTATTATGCTTCCTATTTGGTTATCAGTATCGATGAAGAAAAGAAAAAGCAAGCCTTGGACTCTTTCTCAGATTATATTGAAAAGAAAAAGCAACAACTAAAACAAGAATTAAGCCTTGAAGGGAAAAAGGTTGAAGAGGAAATGGAGCAGAAGAAAAAAGAAGCGCTTGGCAGCAAGTCCAAGATAGAACAAGGAGAACTTATCGAACAGGAAATAGAGCTTACAAAAAGACAGAAAACAACTGTTATTGCCGAAAGATTAGACCAGGAAAGCAAAAAATTGGATGAGATTTACGATGCGCTTTTGAAGCTCTTAAAAGGATTAAGGATTGGCGCAGTACTTTCAGAAGATGAATACTTCAAAATCTTAGAATATGATATTCCGGTTTTCTTCACAATTAGAACAGGCGCAGAAGGCCTGCTTGAATTATTGGAAAAAATTGATATTGCCGGTTTGATAGCGTCTTTAAGAAAAGAAGCAGAGAAAGCCAAAGGGCAAAAATATCTAAAATTAATAAAAAGATTAAGGCTGATTGAGTCAATCCGCAAGGCTGAAATTATGCCTTCGTTTATGTTGCTTTCGGTGCTTCCGGTTATTCCGCCGGATCTCAGACCCATGGTTCAGCTTTCCGGAGGACGCTTTGCAACATCCGACTTAAACGATTTGTATAGAAGGGTTATTAATAGGAATAATAGATTAAAGCATTTGATGAGTTTGGGTGCCCCGCAGATAATTCTTAAAAACGAGAGAAGAATGCTTCAGGAGGCAGTAGATTCATTAATTGACATTGCTCAAAGAAGTTCTCAGGTAACCAGCTCTCCCTTGAGATCTTTATCGGATATGTTGCGCGGAAAACAGGGAAGATTTAGACAAAACCTTTTGGGCAAAAGAGTTGATTATTCCGGGAGATCGGTAATTGTTGTTGGTCCTCAGCTAACTTTGTCTCAGTGCGGTCTGCCGAAAGAAATGGCTTTGGAAATGTTTAAACCCTTTGTTCTTCGGGAAGTTATCATCAGGGGATTTGCTCCGAATATAAAATCTGCAAAGAGATTTATCGAGAAGCGTCCCCCGGAAGTATTTGATATTTTAGAAGAAATTACCAAGAATCATCCGGTTCTTTTGAACCGAGCTCCAACGCTTCATAAGCTGGGAATTCAGGCATTTTATCCAATTTTAATAGAAGGATCTGCTATTGCTCTTCATCCTTGTGTCTGCGCGGGTTATAATGCTGATTTTGACGGAGATCAAATGGCAGTGCATATTCCTTTGTCCAAAAAAGCTCAAGAGGAAGCAATAACCTTGATGATGCCAAAACAAAATTTACTTAAGCCCGCAGACGGAGGAGCGATTACTCTTCCAAACAAAGAGATGGCAGTTGGAATCTATTACCTGACTTCAATTGATGAATCCTTAAGAAAAGAAGAACTTCCGATGTTTAGGGATATGCAAGATGCGCTTCTGACGCACAATGTTAAAACCATACAGCTTCGTGAGCCGATTATGATTAGAATTGAAGATAAAAACGAGGAAACAACAGTAGGTAGAATTTTGCTTAATGAGGCGCTTCCTAAATCTTTTGGATTTATCAATAAATCCATTAATGCATCCGGAATAAAAACAATTGTTACGGAAGCAATTACAAAAAGAACCCCTGATGAAGTAGAAAATCTAATCGATGCAATAAAAAAGCTCGGATTTTATGGAGCAACAGTATCAGGCATTTCAGTTTCGGTTTTCGATAATGAAATGATTCCCGAAAGAACAAAATTCATCCATGAGGCGGATAAAAAGATAATTCTAATTGAAGAAGATTATCAAAAAGGCTTGATAACAGATGAGGAAAGAAAACGCTTGTCAAATGACATTTGGCTTAAAGTAACAGATATAATTGCAGATCTTACTTGGAATAATTTAAAATCTACAAATGTTATAAAACTGATTATTGATTCCGAAGGAGCAAGGGCCGGAAAAGAACAATTGAAACAGCTTTCAGCTATGAAGGGTCTTATTTTGGATCCTTTAGGAAAAATTGTTGAATTGCCAATTAAGTCTAATTTTAGAGAGGGATTGTCAATTTTTGAATATGTTGCATCAGCCAGAGGCTCCAGAAAGGGTTTGACGGATTCAGCTTTAAAAACTGCAAATGCAGGTTATCTTACCCGTCGTTTGGTTGATTGTTCTCACGATGTGATCATAAGAAAAGAAGACTGCGGTACGAAAGAGGGAATTATTCTTATTAAAGATGAAAAAGATAGAACGACACCATTCTTACAAAGAATATTAGGTAGAGTTTCGGCAGGAAATGTGTATTCTCTCAAAACTAAGAAGATAATTGCTAAAGCTCAGGAGGAAATAACAGTTGCCCTTGCCAAAAAAATTGTTGATAATGAGGTTTCCGAAGTAATTGTCCGTTCAGCTATTACCTGTGAATTGGAATATGGAATTTGTGTCAAATGTTATGGTTGGGATTTTAGTACGAGAAAAACTGTTGAGCAAGGTGTGCCGGTTGGGGTAATTGCTGCTCAATCAATTGGAGAGCCGGGCACTCAGCTCACAATGAGAGTAAGGCATTTTGGAGGAGTGGTTATGTCTGACGTTACTCAAGGTTTGCCAAGAGTTGAAGAGCTTTTTGAAATGAGAACTCCAAAAGCATTGTCCCCAATAGCTGAATTTATGGGTAAAATCAAGCTTGAAACCACAGACGATGGATATTTGGTAACAATAAAAAGCACAAAGATTAAGCCGGCTCAAGAGTTAGAATACTTTATTCCTTTAACAGCAGCTCTTAATGTTAAGGATGGGGACGAAGTTTTGCCGGGAGTTCAACTGGCTCAGGGATATGTTGATCCGAAAGAAATGCTAAAGATCAAAGGCTTAACTGATGCGCAAAGGTATGTTATTTTGGAGGCTCAAAAGGTTTATGAATCTCAGGGTATTGCCATTAATGACAAGCATTTTGAAGTAGTTTTGAGAAAAATGTCTGACAAAGTTGTCGTAGAAACAGTCGGAGATACGTCTTTAATTCCGGGAGCATTTATTACTAAAACAAAATTTCAGGATATTAATTCCGGAATATTGTCCCAAGGAGGGGAACCTGCAACAGCCAGACAGACAATACTCGGAATTACAAAATCTGCTTTATATTCAGATTCATGGTTGTCTGCATCTTCTTTTCAGGAGACAACCAAAGTTCTGACCGAAGCAGCTTTGGAAGGCCGCGTTGACAACCTCATTGGCCTTAAAGAAAATGTCATCATTGGCCGTTTGATTCCAGTTGAAGGAAAAACCTCAAGTGAGGTATAATACGCATAACTTATGCCAACATTATCACAATTAAGTAAAAGAGGAAGAAAAAGGAAAATAAAAAAGAGCCGATCCGGTGCTTTAAGAAGGATTTTTAATGCCAAGGATCGGGTTTATAAATCAACTGTTTCTCCTCAAAAAAGAGGGGTGGTTACCTTGGTCAAAACGATGACTCCAAAAAAACCAAACTCGGCTTTAAGAAAAGTTGCCCGTGTCAAACTGTCAAATAAAATGGAAGTAACAGCCTATATCGGAGGAATTGGACACTCACTTTCCGAACACGGAATAGTTCTGGTCCGCGGCGGAAGAGTTAAAGATTTGCCGGGCGTAAAATATCATATCGTCAGAGGAAAATTTGATTTGCTTGGAGTTGAAAGTAGAAAAAAAGGAAGAAGCAGGTATGGAACCAAAAGAAATGTTATGGGAGGAGCAACAGCGCCGAAAGTAGTTACGGGAACCGCGTCAAACGCGGCTGCAGCATCACCAGTAAAGCCGGCAGCGTAAATTATGAATTCAAAATTCAAAGTGCAAAGT
>MFPH01000030.1 GCA_001782645.1 Candidatus Levybacteria bacterium RIFCSPLOWO2_12_FULL_37_14
TCAAATGGGGCGGCTACAATCTTGACAACAACATGGCTTTGTCCGGCAAAGAATAATCCTTCTCCTACACCAACAGACATCAACAGTTCTTTTTCTCCTTGAGATAGATAAAAAATTTTAGAGACAGTGTCTATCTCAGTGGGGCTTTGCTTTAGAAGTATTTGTATTGAAGAGTTGGATAGTATGGCTTTTCCATAGTCTGTAGACAGGAAATCCTGAACGTCCTGAGTTGCAGTTGTCAAAGCGAGATAATATTTCCTGGCTCTTTTTGCTATTCCATAAACAAAAGATGCGGAGTCTTCATATTTCATTAAGTACCACGCTTCATCCAAAATAAGAAGGCGTTTTTTAAGACTTTTTCTGACTTTTGTCCAGATAAAATCCAAAACAATGTGTATTGCGATTGGTCTTAATTCATCCTCCAGGGCCTTGACAGAGAAAGCAGTGAAGGGATTTCTAATATCAAAATTTGACTGTTGGTTGAAAAGTCCGCTTAAGCTTCCCTTAATAAATTTTTCTAATCGGAGAGCAAGTTCGTTGGAATTGGGGTCTTCCATGCCAAGCAAAACCTTGTAGAGATCTTCCATCAATGGAGGTTGTCTTTTTTGAGTTGCCGGATCCGTGGTTATTCCTTTTTGTCTGTAAGTTTCAATCAGAGCCCTGTCCAAGATTGCGTCATGGGTCGCATCCAGTTCTCCTAAAACAATTCTCAAAAGCCCGTGCAGAGAAAGAATTTTCAAGCCCAGCTCATTTTCTCCTTCGACATACATTCCGGACAGATCAAAAGGATTAATTTTAATTGGCGAGCCGGCAGTGAAAGAGACATACTCTCCGCCCAAGGTTTTGCTGATTGCCTCATATTCTCCCTCGGGGTCGATAATAATAATTTCCGAGCCGAACATGAATTGACGCATTGCCTCAAGCTTAATTAGAAAAGATTTTCCCGATCCTGATTTTCCGAAAACAACTTCGTTGGCGTTCTCCAGAGAAAACCTGTCGAAAACAATCAGGGATCCGTTTTGCTGATTTAATCCATACATAATTCCCTTGTCTTGAGTTAGGGTTGCGGAGGTGAAAGGAAAAGTTGACGCAAGCGAGGTTGTATCCATGTTCCTGGTTATAAAAAGATTGTCCGTTCCAAAAGGAATTGTTGATTTAAATCCTTCTTCCATCTGAAGCGTTGACAGTTTTGGCAGAATTAGTAATGAGGAAAGAGTTGATTCAAGCCTTTTTGATGCCTGTTCCAGTTCTGCGAGGGAGTCGGAATATAAGGTTATGTAAAGACTCATTTGAAAAAATCTCTCTATCCCCTTGGCTAGCTCTTCGGTTAATCCATATGCGTCCTCTAAAGCTGCCTGTATTTTGGCGTCAACTACAAGCCCTTGGTCAATCTGGGAAGAAATAGTTGCCTCCATTTCTGCTGTTTTCCGTCTTAAGTCGGACAATACATCAGACGAAGATGTCGGATAAATAAACATGGAAATATTCAGGGAATGACTAAAATCAATAACCGGAGATAGCCAGTTTGGGGAAACATAGCGAGGATAGCCTGCGATGAAAAAGGTTTTATAAAATCTTTCGCCTATCCTGATGTAGTTAAAATCTACCTCGACAGAAGACGGCGCAATCACGTCAATTAAGGAAACCATTCCTTTTTCAAGGGTTTCCGTAGGGGAAATCGATTTTTGCTCCGTCGGCTGACTGAGACTTGTTTCTTTTGCTTTTTTATTAGAAAACATATTACATAATTGCTCTTTTTACAAAAGGATACTTAATGTTTTGGGCAATTTTGTCAATGTGATCAAAGTCTCCATTGTAGACTTCATGAAACAACTTCACCAACTCTTCTTTACCTAAGGTTTTTGCCGACAGATTCATTCTCCTGAGCATTGCGTGCAGGCTTTCTGCTTTCGTAGCCAATTTCGCCTTGGCGGATAGGAAAAAATTTTCCCTGCTCCCGAGGATGCCGCTTTCAAGCCCCGTATAGGAAATTGCTATGTAAAATTTCTTGTCCAAAACAGCATTTACTTTTACCAGTTCCTGAACAAAATCCTTGTATAGTTTAATCTGATTTTTTAAGAGCTGGTTTTGACTTTTTGCAACTTCATCATCCAAAAGTCTTAAGTAAGAAGAGATGTCGATTTTTTTGCTTCTAATCAATATCTGAATAGGGAAAGATAAAGAATTCAGCAATGAAGAGTATGAGAGCACTCTTACGTTTTGTTCCTCTTGAGACAAAAGGGCAAAATTGGTTGCCTGAACTTCGATAACAGAGCAGGCATTTCCGGAGGCAAGTATAACAACGTTATCTATAATATCCAAAATTTCAATAAACTTTTGCGTTGTAGCTTTTGTTTTCTGAGCAGACTGTTTCATATCTCGTTGTCATGCTGAATTTACTTCAGCATCTAATTTGTATTAAACAATGATCTTCTTAATTCTTCTCTCGTGTCGATAGAAATTGCTTCGATAGGCAAAATGATTTTGCCGACAACATTAATCGTTATCTTTTCAAATCTGTTTTGCGCTTTTGGATCTTCTAGCTCAACGGTATATATTCCGTTCGTCAGAGAGGTAGCTGAAGCAAATCTGCCGAACTCATTTGTTTTAAACGCTCTAACCGGATTACCATCCCTATCCCTTACTTCGACTAAAATATTTGATAAAGCATTGCCGCGGGCATCCTTGGTAATTCCGGTTATTAAATTTGGAAATTCAGGAGCGTTTGGCACGCCAATAGGTTTTTTAAACCCGCTTGGCATGGGCATAGTAGGAGGAGTTGATTGAATTGCCGCAATGGATTGCGGAGTAACTGTTGTCCTTGTTTGTTCAGGATGCATTGCCGGCCCGCGCATAATTGGGTTGATTTGAAGAGGAGGTTGCGGGAGGTTAAAATTTTGATCGCTGCTAGGCTGAAAAGCTGAGTTGCTTGTTGCAAGATTGGATACAGACAGCAAGAAATTATTTTCTTTTTCATCAACTTTGCTCTTTGGCTGAGTATCCAAAGATTCAAGATAATCTTTCAGTTTGTCTTTTGGAAATGGGCTAAAATTATTTCGATATTGTTTTATGTCTCTTCTGGTTAAGAATGGAGTTTTGTTGGGAAAATAAATCTGACCCCCAATTTTTTCATACACAAATTGAGTCGGTCTGATTAATGCCTTAATGTAGTTTCCAATCATCAAATCCATTGGGCGTCCGCTGACTGGAAAAAACGCAAGTCCGGCGCCAAAAATAGCGAAAAATGCACAAAGCGGAAATTTTACAAGAATGCTTATGGGTAATTGCCAAAAAACTCCTGCAAAAACAAGCCCGATTGCGAGATATGCAAATTGCTTTACGGTCATGTTGCCGATGAGCTTAAATTGAAAACCCGTTACATCCTGCGGAATAGGGTGATTATCCATACCAAATCAGCATATAACGTGAAAAATCACATTGCAAGATTATCAAAATATGTCAAAAAAATGAGTTTTAGCTTCCGGCGTGAAAAGTGTTGATAAGATTGCGGTATTGTCCTAGAATAATTTTAGGGATGATTTTTTTAATTTTACTTTTTGCTGAAATAGCTATGTTGTTTTTACTCTCAAGAACTATGAGTAAAACTCTTTCCGGTTTTTTGTCGATAAACCTCTTATCTTTAGTTTTCTTGCCGGGGATTATCATCCATGAATTAGCGCATCTTTTCATGGCAACAATTTTGTTTGTTCCGGTAGGCGAAATGGAGTTTGTGCCGAGGAAAAGCGCTCACGGAGCGAAGCTTGGAAGCGTTGAGATTGCCGATACTGACCCGATACGCAGGGCCATGATTGGATTCGCGCCTGTTTTTGCGGGAATTGCGCTTATTGTAGGAGCTGTATATTTTTTTAGCTCTAATATCTTGTTTTTTCAAAACAATAATCCCTATGTTTTTATAGCTGTGAGTTTAGCTCTTGTTTACTTGCTGTTTGCAGTGAGCAACACTATGTTTTCAAGTTCCAAGGATATGGAGGGAACAGTGGAAATTTTGATAACTCTTTTAATAATTTTCGGAGCAGCTTATATTCTTGGTTTTCGTTCCCCGCTAGCATACTTGGAGAAAATACTTACAAAGGAATTTTTTGGGATAATTCAAAAATCAACAATTTTTCTCCTTGCGCCAATTATTCTGGACCTATCAATTTTGGGGATAATAAAACTGTTTACTGGCAGCCGAAACCAAAGGTTTTGATACATTCGACCCCTGTAAGAGTTGAGATAACATTAATTATTAAAAAGGAAGATAAAGCAATCAAGCCTCCAATTATCCCGAATTTAAAATTATTTTCTGCTCCTGAAATTTTTTTGGGGTCTCCTTCAGCGTTCATAAACTTGAAGCCTCCGATAATAAACATGATAAGAGCAGTAAGCCCGACAAATGCCAAAAGAGCGCTAAGGATATTTAAAAAGATTGCGGGAAGACAGGAAAGAGTAGCAACATCACCCTGCAGGCAGCCTCCCTTGATCGCATCGTTCCATGCTTTAAACATATTAAACATAACTAAAGAGTAGCAAAGAAGCAGTTAAAAAACAAGATAGTGAAGCTTATCAAGTTTCTGGAGTTGCGGTACTAATATTTGGGATTTGAAGATCTGACCAGTTTATTCCGAAAGCTGAAAGAACAATAGAAAGCAGGAAAACTGCGAGAAAAACAACAATCAGTCCGATAATTGCCGCCATGATGTGATTTCTGGCTGCTTCAACTTCTGTTTTTTCGCCTTTGGAAGTTATCCATTTGACCCCTCCATAAAGAAGATACATGAGGGCAATGACAACTGCGATGATGATGAAAAAAACAACCACATTTCGTATGGTCTGACCTATGTTGCCGCCACCAAGTCCGCAAAGGGTTTTGGCAATGCCAGCAGGCAAATCAGTGTTATTGGGACCCTTGCATGGATCTACTGTGGCGGCAAAAGCAACCAACGGTAGGGAAAGGTAGGTAAATAAGCCCGAAACAGAAACGAATAATTTCTTCACTAAATTTATAATAAACAAGGGCTTGGTAAATGTCAAGAGGCAAAGAAATATTTTGTTTTGCCGCGCAGACCCCGCCTAAGCGCTCTTCGAGCCGTATTCGAATCGAATTGAAAAGGCGAGAAGCAAGCTGGTGTGGGGTCAAGTCCTAAAAAATTATTTAATAACGTAGGGCAAGTGATGCTTGAAAGAATTTTTACAAGTCCAATCTATGATTTTTTTAGCGTTTGGAAAGCCTTTGGAAATTATTTCGGAAAGGTTATTTTCTTGCTCAAAATAAAGATAAAGAACAATGTCTGCTTCTTCATAAGAAAATCCGAGTTCTTTTTCAGCCGTATGTCCGGGCCACAAGTCCGGGGAAGATTTCCGGTTAACGATTTCTTTAGGCACGCCAAGATATTTCGCGAGTTGATAAACTTGAGTTTTATATAAGTGTCGGATAGGCTCAATGTCTGAAGCTTCATCTCCAAATCTGGTGAAATAACCCAAGTAAAATTCGGATTTATCTTCAGTTCCCAACACGAGCGCATCATTTTTTTTAGCCAGATCGTACAGTATAATCATACGGATTCTTGCCATTACGTTCCCAAGCCTCAACCTGTCTTCTTCGGGAATGTTCAATGTTTTCCTAAGTTCGCCAACAGCGTTTTTTATCGGCAACTCATAAATATTTTCATTGGGTATATTCGCTTTTTGTAAGGAGCTTTTGAAATCTTCTAATTTTGATTCAAAGTAATATAAATGGGCGATTAAAATATTGGCAGGTTCAATGGCTTCTTTTAGCAGGCGAAAAGTAGTTGCGGAATCAATTCCGCCGGACATCCCCAGAACAACCTTCTTAAAACCCTGTTCTTTAAGGGTGGTTTTGATAAACGAAGTAATTTTGTTTTTTTCGAAAGCTGGATCTATCCTTAAGTCATTCATAATTTAAAATTCGAATACCAAAATACGAAATCCGAAACAAATATAAAATACAAATCTATAAATTCAAAAACTTATTCGGATTTTCTTATAATTGCCCCAAAAATATTCATAAGTTCAGTAGATTCGTTAATCAGTAACTGTC
>MFPH01000031.1 GCA_001782645.1 Candidatus Levybacteria bacterium RIFCSPLOWO2_12_FULL_37_14
ATTTATTGGGAACTAGCAAATCTAAATCACAACCGGCTGCTCAGATTTCCGTAACCCCAGTACCTTCGCCTGCCGAAGCCTCAGCGAAGGAGGGGGACCCAACCGCAAATTGGAAAACATATACGGTTACAAAATTAGGAATTGAATTTAAATATCCGCCTAATTTTTCCCCAATTGCAATTTTTGATAATGAATTATTTCCAATCTCTTTTACGGACAACTCGAATACAAAACATCGTCTATCAACGTCTCCTGATATTTCCATTAAGGTTATTCCTATCGTTTCAGGAGATGATTACAAAACAACCTTAATTAAGGATGTTATTTTTGCTGGCAGTGGCATGCACCCTAAATCTTTTGTCGAATTTTCTTCAAAAACGATTGGCGGAAATATGGTTTATTATATTAAAACCGGCCTATTTGAAGGAGTCCTCTCCATTAATTACTACCTTGTTAATAAAAATCAGGTTTTTGCTTTTAATCTGACCTCCAGTCCGGTTGATTGGACAAATCCTAATTTTAAACCTGAAGAGGATCTCCTGAATTTGAATATGCAACAAATTCTTTCCACCTTCAAATTTACTAATTAATCTAGAGGGAGTTGAGGAGGGTGAGGGTTTCTTCGGCGGTCATAATTCTCATTAGTTCTGCGCGGACGCTACTAGCGTTGGGGATGCCTGAAATATAAATTCGGTAAAATTTTTTCATCAGAGAAAAGTTTTTTGTCTTGCCCCAGGTCTTGTCAAAAAGTGTAACGTGTTCAATTAATAATTTTAATTTTTCTTGGTAGGATATTTCGTCAGGATTAATGTTTTTTTTGTTAAATATCCACAAATTTTCAAAGATTCCGCGGCCGATCATAATTCCATCCAACCCATATTTCTTAGCCTTATCCATGGCATCGCTTCTGTCTTTTACATCTCCATTACCGATGATTAGAGTTTTAGCTTTCATTTTATTTCTTAGCTCAACTGCTTTTCCGATTTCATCCCAATGGTTGGGGACATCAGACATTTCTGCGACTGTACGTCCATGGACAATAAGGGCGTCAATGCCCATTTTGAGCAAAAAGCCTGTCCACTCTTCAGTTTGAATATCTTTGATTCCGATTCTCGTCTTGACACTTATAGGTAATCCGCCGGCACCCTGCCGAGTTGCCAAAATAATTTCTTTTGCAAGAGGGGGATTGTTAATTAATCCTGCACATGCGCCTTTTTTAATCACTGATTTTTCCGGACAGCCCATGTTGACATCTATTCCGTCAAAGCCCATTTCCTTCACCATTTTTGCAGTTTTCAAAAATTTCGCAGGATCCAATCCCCAAATTTGCGCTATGATTGGTCGCTCGGCTTCTGTAAAGACAAATCTTTTCCCCACCTTTACTTTCCCGCGGGAACACATGCCCTCGACGTTGGTGAATTCAGTAAAAAAGACATCTGGCGCACCGCACTTGGCAAGAATTTGCCGGAAGACCGTATCGGTTACATCTTCCATCGGCGCCTGAATCAAAATCGGCTTTTTAATTTCCTCCCAAAAGCTTTTCATGGTTGAGGTTTTATTTTATCATCTGGCAATCTAAAAAGCGAAAGCCATAAAATCCTTAGGTTCAGATACAAAACAACACCCGGTGTTGATTAGCTTTGAACCTGGTGTTGATTAGCTTTGAACCTAAGGAAATTGGCGAATGATGAAGCTGTTAGAGTTTGGCAGGATTTATGCGGATTATTTTATCATCCGTATTGTCGGGAGTACCGCGGCCATCCCTATTGCTTGTAGTTATGTAAAGCAAATTCTCCGGCTCGCCTCGCGGCGAAGCGGGTCCTACCACAACTTCCCTAATTCTTCCGATTTCTCCTTTAAGATGGGGGATAAGTTTCTTTTCGGCTATCTTGTATTCAAATAGAGCCTCTCCTCTAAGACCGGCAAAAAATATTGAACCATTTAAAAAAGCTGTTCCGCTCGGCGCCCATGTGCCGGAACCGCTATTTAGGATCGGCGATTCCATTCCGGCTTGTTTCTGATTTCCCTGAATAGTTGGCCAGCCGTAATTTTTCCCTGCTTCAATAATATTTAATTCATCCAGCGCACTAGGCCCATGTTCTGTTTCCCACAATTGGTTTTGGTTATCCCAGGCAAGACCTTGGGGATTTCTGTGCCCGAAACTAAAAACCAAGTTTCCGAAAGGATTGTCCAGAGCAGGTCTGCCTTCATCTGTTATTCTTAATATTTTTCCGGCCAATGAATTTATATTTTGAGCAAGAGAGGGTTCCTGAGCGTCCCCGGTTGTTATATAAAGAAAATTATCCGGTCCGAATTTTATTCTGCCACCATTGTGATTGGATGCGCCTAGAATACCATCAACTATAATTTTTTGCTTTTGTAATTTATTATTTTCAAATTCAAATCTCGCAACCCGATTAAGGGTGTTGTCGTTAATGTTGGAATAAGTGTAATACAGATAAACAAAATGGTTTGCGGAAAAATCAGGATGAATTGCTATTCCCAAGAGTCCGCCTTCGCCCGAATGCTTAACGTCACTTATGACAGCTATGAGATTAGGGTTTAAATTACCTTCATTATCGATAATTCTGACGCGTCCTGCTCTTTCTGTAAATAAAATACTTTTGTCAGGTAAGAAAACCAGCGCCCAGGGAATTTCCAAATTATCTGCCAAAATTGACAATCGGGGAATATCATTCTGAGCCTGATTTACTTCATTACTATCTAGTGATGGAGTATTTACAGTTATTTGTGATTGCCTCTTTCCCGCTAAATTAATGTAAACAAGACTCAAAATCAGCAGGACTGCTAAAATAATTAAGATCATTTTTTTGTTTGACATATTGTTGTTAATTATATACGATTATTATCTGTTTTTAAATTGCATGATGAGAGTATTAATTATTGTAATAATTATTATCGCGATAATCTTTTTTTCAGCACGGGCAATTTTAAATAATAAATCGCCAAGAGAACTGACGGCCAATAGTGTAAATAGTTTAAATAATCTTGAAGATAGGGGAGAGGTTGTAGATTCCCCCTATCCTCTTTCCATTGAATATATGCGTCAGCAGCAATATCCGGGCAGTAATCTTACTCTCGAACAAACTCTTCCAAATGGTTCAAATTACAATAAATATATTGCTTCATATAAATCAGATGGGCTAAAAATATATGCTCTTCTTACAGTTCCGCAAGGAGAAAAACCAAGCGGGGGATGGCCTGTAATTATCTTTAATCATGGATATATTGTGCCTTCAGAGTATAGAACCACGGAAAAATATATAGCATACGCCGATGCTTTCTCAAGGAATGGTTATATAGTTTTTAAATCAGATTATCGCGGGCACGGCAATTCGGAAGGGAATGCTCCTGGTGGCTATGGTTCTCCTGCTTATACAATTGATATTCTCAATGCGATTAGTTCTATTAAGAAATTTAGAGACGTTGATATTAACAGAATTGGCATGTGGGGACATTCGATGGGAGGATTTATCACGCTTAGAAGCATGGTTATTTCAAAAGATATAAAAGCAGGCGTGATCTGGGCGGGAGTTGTAGCATCTTATCCTGATTTAATTAGTAGATGGAGGCGGTCAAGCATTACGCCAATTCCTTTGCCTTCGGGGGCAAGAAGATGGAGAGATCTTTTAGCTCAGCAATTTGGTTCTCCGCAGGAGAATCCAGAATTTTGGAATTCTATTTCTGCCAATGCGTATTTAAAAGATATTTCAGGTCCGATTCAATTACATCATGGGGGAGCAGACACATCCGTTCCTCTCCAATTCTCGGAAAAACTGGATAAAGATTTGAAAACAGCAAATAAGGAGTCAGAACTTTTTGTTTACAGGGATGATGATCACAATATTGCGAACAATTTCAACACCGCCATCCAACGTTCCGTCGACTTTTTCGATAAATATTTGAAATAATTTAAATTATGGAAAAGGGGATTGATTATGTTGCTGTTGGGGTTGTATTTTTCTGCCATGACGGGAAAGGAAATGTTTTATTAAACAAGAGATCAAAAAAATCTAGAGATGAATATGACACATGGGATCCAGGCGGTGGAAGCATTGAGATTAAAGAAACGATAACAGATACGCTTAAACGTGAAATAAAAGAAGAATATTGTACGGATATAATTAAGTCGGAATTTTTAGGCTTTAGAGATGTACACAGGATTGACGAGGGAGGAAACAAAACTCATTGGATTGTATTAGATTTTAAAGTTTTAGTTGACAGGAAAAAGGTGAAAAATGGAATTCCGCAGAAACATCAGGAAATCGGATGGTTTAAATTTGGTAGCTTTCCAAAGCCCCTTCATTCCCAATTCCCATTATTTTTACAAAAATACAAAGGAAAATTATTCCATTAAGGCAGATTTGACTTATTGAGCGATAGACATTATTATAATAAACGTAAGGAAATTTAAAGATGGCTGTCCATAAAAAAACCGCAAGCGCTGAAAAAACTCCCGCCTTCACTAAAGTTTCGGCGGACAAGGAAGCACAGGGTGATAAAAAGTTAGACCAGCAGAAGCCCGTGGTCGTTTCGGATACCGTAACGGAAACAATTGTAATTGAACAGGCAGTTTCGCAAGCAGCTAGTTCGGAAATGCCCGCAGAATCCCCTGCAGAAAATCCTTTAACTGATTTTAAAGAAAAAATGGCTGAAGAAGAATTGCTCGTTACGGATGATTCTCAAAAGAAGAATTATATGTGGCCCATACTTCTCATTTTTGCCATGGTAATACTTTTGCTGGTGGGAGTTTTTCTTTACAAATATGGGATAAATATTAAAGATAAGGTCAATGTAACAACGCCTGTTCCTTCTCCGACCGCTGCTCCGCAACCCACAAAGGTAGTAGATTTGATCAAGTATGAAATTGAGATACAGAATGGAAGCGGGGTCAGCGGGGAAGCATCAAAGCAGGAAAGCAGTTTGAAGGAAGAGGGTTTTACGATTTCATCAATCGGCAACGCGGACAATTCTGATTATACGCAGACTGTTATAAAAGCAAAAGCAGAAGTTGATAAAGATTTTATAGCCAAACTTAAAAGCGTTTTGAGTAATTCATTTACGGTGGGCGAAGCAGAGATTTTGCCAGACGACTCCTCATCTTCTGTGGTTGTAATTATCGGAACTAAGAAATAAAATGGTTTCATGAGGAAATTGGGAATTGGGATTCTTCTTCTTGCCGCAATCTTGGGAATGTTCACTTTTTTAAAGCGTGATTTTACTCAGAGAGAAAAAGTGAAAGAGAAGCCTCTGCTTAAATATACTTTTGAAAACCTAAAAAAGAGTAAATTTAAATCTTCGCAAATTACGCTGGGTACTGCTTTGGAAGAGAAAGAAAATCATATTTCCCAAATGTTTTACTATACGATTAGAGATGTTATAAATGGGAAAAACAGAGAGAAAAAAGTAAGCGGACTGATAAATGTTCCGAAGAAAGAAGGTATTTATTCCGTTATTGTAATGTTGCGGGGATTTGTTCCGATGGAAACTTACGCAACCGGAACCGGCACAAAAAGAGCGGGGGAAGTTTTCGCCCAGAATAATTTTATAACTTTAGCTCCGGATTTTTTAGGATATGGTGTATCCGATAATCCCTCGCAAAATTCAATGGAGGAAAGATTCCAAACTTACACAACAGCGCTTACCCTTTTGTCGTCTTTGGAAAATTTGAATTCCGGTTTGGAAGCCAGTTATTCGGGGAGAATAAAAGCCGATTCCGCGAAAGTCGGAATTTGGGGACATAGTAATGGGGGACAGATTGCCTTATCTGTTTTAGAAATAACAGGCAAGAACTATCCGACAGTTCTTTGGGCGCCTGTTTCCAAGCCATTTCCATACTCAATCTTATATTTTACCGATGAATTTGACGATCATGGGAAAGCGCTAAGAAAAATCGTTGCAAATTTTGAAAAAGATTATGATATAGAGCAATATTCAGCCAGTAATTTTTATTCATGGATCAATGCCCCGATTGAAATTCACCAGGGAATAGCGGATAACGCAGTGGCTCTAAAATGGTCGGATCAACTTGTTTCCGATTTGAAAAAATTGGAAAAAGATGTAATGTATTTTACTTATCCTCAGGCTGACCATAATCTATCGCCTGGCTGGGATGAAGCAGTAGAACGAAGCCTGAATTTTTATAGAAAATATTTACAAATGTGATTTACTTATAACTGTCGGGGACGATTTTGTGTAATTCTTCATAGATAATTTTATCAACAAATCTAACAGGATTTCCGGGTTTTTTTGAAACAATTTCTGTTTTTCCGCTTCGACATTTATCATAAAGGGCGTATTATAACGCAGGGTAAATTTTTGGTACAATATAACTTATGGATTTTGGATTCATTATTTTAACGATTTTCGGACTTTCGCTTTTTGAAGTTATCACCAGCGTTGATAACGCGATTATTAATGCGGAAGTGTTAAGAGGCATGAGCCAGAAAGCCAGGCGCTGGTTTCTTCTGTGGGGCTTTATCTTCGCTGTTTTCGTAGTGCGTGGATTATTGCCTCTTCTGATTGTTTGGATTGCGAATCCGCAGCTCGGCATAATTAGTGTGTTCTTTGCAGCATTTTCGCAGGATCCCAAAATTGAGCAGGCGATTGAGGCAACATCCCCTTTGCTTCTTTTGGCTGGGGGAGTTTTTCTTGTTTTCTTATTTTTCAATTGGCTATTCTTGGAGCCAAAAAATTACGGATTACGCGGAGAAAGATTCTTTCATGCTCAGGGAGCATGGTTTTTTGCTGTTGTCTCGGTTTTGCTTACCGTAATTGTGTGGCTTGCTTTACAAAGTGACCCTATGCTTGCATTCGCGGCAGTTGTAGGATCTACGGCATTTTTTATTATTCATGGATTCAGGCAGTTCGCCGAAGAACAGGAGAGAAGATTGATTTCCGGGAATATGTCGGACATAAGTAAAATTGCCTACCTGGAAGTTTTAGACTCAACGTTTTCGATAGACGGAGTAATAGGCGCATTTGCTTTTACATTTTCGATTCCTTTGATTCTCCTGGGAAATGGTTTGGGGGCATTGGTTTTAAGAAAATTAACGGTGAGCAATATTGAAAGAATCAAGAAGTATAAATATTTGAAAAACGGCGCAATGTATTCAATATTATTCTTAGGGGCAATTATGGTTTTGGATAGCTTTGGATATCATATTCCCGCATGGCTCTCTCCGGTTATTACATTCGGAACAGTCGGATATTTTTTCCTCAAATCTAAGAAAGAATTGCTATAAGTTATTGACAGAGATAAATATTTGAATATAAACTAGAATAGGTATGCGATCCGCCAACTCTTACTTTTCGCCTTATGCTGCTATTCGTAGCGCGGCTCAAAGAGCGAGTACGGGCGGACGTAAGAAACTGTAATTCCAAATTAAATTTGGAAACAGTTTCTAACGAAGGTGGTGATATAAATGGCGAATTCAAAAAAAGACTCAATTACTCTGACAAAAAACGGATTTATCGCAGTATTGCTTTTTGTTGTTGCGGTAACAATCTTGGCAGCTTACGCTTATCTAAATTATTCAGTGGTTAAATAAAATGGCAAAATAGTCATAATTCCGAAGATTACTTTTAATTGTTATTAATTGTGTTCTTTGTATCTCCATTCATTTGTCTAAAAGCTTTTCTTTTTCGTAAAGATTCAGAAGTCGCATATGGTGACTTTCTGTCCTCGTATTCTCCTTCCAATACGTATGACTTGTCTCCGTATTTATTATAATAAAACAAACCAATATTATCTTCTCCGTCGTACAGCCATGTGTTACATACCTTGCTTTTTATGAATTGTTCCTCGGAAGATAATTTATGCGTAAAGCCTGCGGAAGCAATTTTATCTATTAATTCCCTGTATTTATTTAACAGAGCAGGATTCAATTCCGATTCGGCAAGCGACAATGCTGCAAGAAATACTTCAAGTCGGAGCTTATCAGAGACATTTTCAGGTAATGTTCTTTGATAGTGTTGATAAAGAGCGTGAAGGCTAAGCCAATTTGAAGCATCCGTAGGGAATAAATTTGCTTTCCAAAATTCCAGAATAAGCGCTTTGCTTTTTTCCTCATTAGCAATAGTGTTTTTACTATCTGTTAAAGATTGCTTGTCCGATCTCTTTCGCAAACCGATAATCGTTCCTTTAGATCTTCTGATAGACTCTTTTTCAGGACTGAAATAATCCTCAGGAATTCTGTGCCATTCCGGACGATCCTTTCTGCTTCTGTAAACAGCATTTCTTATCTGTTCTCTATTAAGGATTGGCTCCGTGATGAGGAGTATTTCCCAAACTGCTAATCCCCGTACGACAAAAGGCAATATCCTTTCGTAAACAGAGCTTTGTTTAACAACCTGTGATTTTTCTTTAGGTCCTGAATTCGCGGAAGCTATAATCAATTTTGTTTCCGGCGAATGAAGTAAGCCTTTGCAAGTCGGAACATGGGTGCCATCTTCACGAAGAATTAATGTTCCCTTGTTGAATGGATTCAGCATCCTGTTCGATCTCGTGACTATCCTGCTTTCTGTAGTTACCATAGAACATTTAGCCTTTCGACATTTGCTCGACTTTGCAAAAAGAAAGTTAATGATATCATCTTAAAGGAAAATATTCATTAATAAGAAACATTAAACTTGGATAGGTTCGGAAGCTTCCAGTAGGGCAGTATCCATTGTGGTTCTCAACTGGTCTGTGTTTTTACCTATACTTGTTAAAATCTGCACCATTCTTTCAAAAACTTCGGTACTCGGCCGCGTCTTTGCTGCAAATCTTAAATATTCCCTATCTTCGTTATTCATATAAAAATATTTTAGCTGACAATTGTAACGATGGCTTGACGCAATTCGGACATTTTCTTGACAATCTATTCTTTTTAGGGAATACTAAGTATGGTGAATAGTCAATAATTTTATGGAAAAAATATCCAGTTTTCTTTTTTCAAACACTAAACTTTCCTGGCTATGGTTTTTTGTGAGAATTTATGTTGGATGGACGTGGCTTACTGCGGGATGGGACAAGGTAATAAATCCCGTGTGGGCAGGGGACAAAGCGGGAGTAGCCGTATCCGGTTTTTTAACTAAATCATTGACCAAAACAACAGGCGCGCATCCGGATGTGCAAGGATGGTATGCGTACTTCATAGAAACAATAGCTCTGCCTAATTCCGAGATTTTTTCCTATGTGGTTTCCTTTGGGGAGTTTTTTGTAGGGATTGCTTTAATTTTGGGCGCAGTTACAGGAATTGCAGCATTTTTCGGAGCATTTATGAATATAAATTATCTTTTCGCAGGAACTGTTAGTACAAATCCGGAGTTATTACTTCTTGAAATTTTCATAATGTTAGCATGGAAAACTGCAGGATGGTATGGTTTGGATAGATTTATCTTGCCGCAAATTACAGCCTGTAAGTCGGGTAAAGCATCTAAAAAGCGCAATTAACTATGGCACAGATTAACAATAAGAACGAAAAAGTTTATGTTACCCACATAAATATAAGGCAAAGCATATTTTTTTTGGTGCTTAAACTTATTCTGCTGGACATGATGGCTGTAATTATGGCGGCATTGTATTTTTCTTCGGTTTCAAATAAATTTATTCCCGAAGTATTAAATAATATAATATTATCATACAATTTGTCCTTTTTTTTGGTTCTGGTTTTTCTAAAAATCGCTTTGACTATTTATGTTGTTATGAAATGGATAACTGAATATTACGAAATTTGGCCTCATGCAGTTATGCACTGGAGAGGCATTATCTGGAAAAATCAAGAGAAGCATCAATTATCGCAGATGAGATCGGTAAAAATAGAACAGGGATTTTTTGGAAAAATTTTTGGGTTTGGTACGATATCTCTTTACAATTGGTATTTAAAAACCAATATTTCTTTGTATTTAATACACAATCCTATAAAATATTTTCATATTATTGAAAGTTTAATGCCAAAATCTGAAAATGACAGAGAAATTTTCTTGGACAAAACAGCTTCGGAAGAATCTTAGCATTTAGAGGAGGTGATTTGGAGTGATGAATTTCGGAAATTGGGGAAGCGGGTATTATATGATGAATTCCGGTTTGGGGATTAGTATGTTCATCTTTTGGCTGATTATTTTAATCGACCTAATTCTTTTGGGAATTTGGTTATGGAAGCAAATAAATAAAAAATAGTTTTTTCCTATTCAAAAATCTACTTGACAAGAGATGGATTATGATTTAATATCTATCCCCATAGGGGGGATATCCTCAAAAAGAATAAAATATGGCATACAGACCTAAAGACACGCAGGAAAGAATTCTTCACCGTCTTAAGATAGCGCGGGGACATCTAAATAAAGTTATTCGGATGATTGAAGAAGACTGTTATTGCATTGATGTCTTGCATCAGATGCAGGCAGTTGGAAGCGCAATTTCGGAAACAGAAGGCGTTGTTTTGGAAAATCATCTTAGAACATGCGCTCTTGACTCTATCAGAAAAGGCAAGCAGGAAGAAGCCATCAAAGAGATTATGACTGTTTTTAAGAAAAATAAATAATATGAATGACAGAAAATTTATAATTATAACGGTTGTTTTAACGGTGGCGTTGCTTTTCGGAGGAATATTTTTCCTGACAAAAACAACTAACGCTCCTCAAATTACCGCTTCGCAAAATGCCAAAGCTTACGTAGTTGATCCTACAAGTTTTGATTGGGGGGATATCCCGATGTATAAAGGAAATAAGACAAAAGTTTTTGCGATTAAAAATACAGGAACAGATACTCTTAAATTGTTTAATGTAAGAACTTCTTGCCATTGTACGAAGGCCTATGTTACGATTGACGGAAATGACAGTCCGAGCTTTGGTATGGATAACTTATCTGCTTGGACAGGAGAAGTGTTAGCAGGCAAAGAAGCAAAATTAACTGTGGTTTTTGATCCGGCATTTCATGGCCCCCAAGGCATGGGGGCGGTAAACAGATTTGTGTCCGTTGAGACAAACGACCAGGCAAATTCTAAGCTAACGTTTACTCTTACGGGAGCGGTAGTTAAATAAATATGATTTCAAAAAAGCTTCAGAAAAAAATAAAAAAATTGCTGGCGAAAGTTATTCCGCTTTGGCTAGTTATGATATTACTGTTAAATTCTATTCTGGCGACGGGATTTGTGCAGTATTATATTATGAAGAAAAACTTCAATGCGCAGCTTTCCGCTTTAGCGCAAACAACAAAGAATCCCGAAGAGCTGGTGCAAATTCTTAAGCAAAAAGTAATACCCCAAAAAGGATATAGATTAGCTGTGAAATGGAATGATATCGGGAAGCAATTGCTGGAATCGGGAGCTATAGATAAGACAAAATACGAGGAGTTATTCGCGCAGGACCCTATTGCAAAAAAAGAAATGGCGGCGCACATGATGAGTACTTCAAATGATTCAATGACAATAAATGAATCCAACTCCCGTTTTATGGTAAATACGTTGTGGGCGTTGGGACTGGTTAATAAGAGTAAAATCTTAGAAGAAGGATCAATGAAAACATACGGTAAGGGAGACGTGATGGGTTTTGCATCTACAGGCGGATGGACTTTGGGATCCAAGCCAACAAGCGAACTTTATTCATCTAGGGAGATCATAAAGCTTACCTCGGAACAACAAGAATTAGTTAAGAAAATTGCCCTGACTGTTTATCGTCCGTGTTGCGGCAATTCAACCGAATTTCCTGACTGTAATCATGGGATGGCAGCCTTAGGGTACATAGAGTTGGCTGTTGCCCAGGGGGTAGGGGAGAAAGAAATTTATCGCGACCTTCTGAGGCTTAATTCGTTTTGGTTTCCACAGCAGTACGTAGAGCTTGCCGCATATTTCAATCAGCAAAATGTCAGTTGGGATAAAGTTGATGCCAAAGTTGCTTTGGGTTCTCAATATTCTTCAGCGCAAGGAGCACAGCAGGTACATCAGGCTGTTCAAGGTGTGCCGGGCTTAAATGTTCAGCAGGGGGGTTGCGGGACATAATGGAACAAGTATTATTTCAAACCTCTTTAATTGCCGCATTCGTTGCGGGAATAGTTGCTCTTTTTGCTCCATGCTGCATCTCATTTTTATTGCCGGCTTATTTAGGTAGCGTATTCAAAGAAAAAGAAAAAGTGGTTTTGATGACCTTAGTTTTCGGATTGGGTATTTTTGTAATCATGTTGCCGGCAGTTTTGGGAGTGGCAGCGTTGTCCAAAGCTCTTTTTGTCTATCATGACAGTATTTATCTTTTAGGCGGGATTGTCATGCTTGTCTCGGCTGCGATTACTTTTTTGGGGATAAAATTGCCAATGCCAAGTCTGCCCGGACGTAACACGCAAAAAACCGATGTGCTTTCGGTTTTTACTCTGGGAATTTTTTCGGGAATTACCTCTGCTTGCTGTGCGCCGGTTCTTATCGGCATCTTAACTTTAACATTCCTTTCGCCAAACTTCTTTGGAGCCCTATCAATTGGCGGAACGTATGTTTTGGGAATGGTCATGCCTCTTCTTTTCATCGCAGTATTCCTTTCCGGAAAAATGGATAAATTTGCGTTTTTAAGAAAGTCATTGTTTAGTTTTATGTTTTTAGGCAAGAAAAGAATTGTAATTTTGAGCAGTTTTGTTGCAAGCATTATTTTTGCTTTTACGGGACTGATGATCCTTTATTTTAAAGCAATTGGCCGCTTGGGGATGGGGGACGTATCGGGATTTACAAAAATGATTACTGATACGAGCAGTTTTGTAAATCAATATGTTGGAGGAAATTTGATTCTTAACCTTGCTTTCGTCGCGGTTCTTATTTTTGTTCTTTATAAAATCAGTAAAAAAATATAGATTAATACATGAGGAGGTGATTTGAAATGAAAAAATGCTTAACAATGTGGCAAGTCTGGGCGGGGGTGGCAGCTATATTGGCAATAATGCTTATTTTTAAAAGCAATAGTCTTTTCTCAATTTTACCTTTCGCAGCTTTCCTAATCTGTCCGTTAATGATGATTTTTATGATGAAAGATCACAAAAAGCATTAAAGTATGGAATACGCGTATGGAAACTGGTTTGTAGTAGTAATAATAAGCGGACTATTTCTTTGGTTTGTTTACGACGCTTTCAAGCCTAAAAATAAGATTGATTGGCGGTCATTTGGTGCTTTTTCTGCTTTTATTATCGCTCTTTTTACAGAAATGTATGGTTTTCCATTAACAATATACTTGCTTTCGTCTTGGTTGGGAAATAGATTTCCGCAAATTAACTTTTCTCATAACTCGGGACATTTGTGGGAAGATTTATTGGGAAATACAGCTGATCCGCATTTTAGCATTCTGCACATTTTAAGCTATGTCTTAATTGTTGGGGGATTAATCTTAATTAGCGTATCTTGGAAAGTGCTCTTTCAAGCCACAAAGCAACATGTCATTGCAAAAACGGGCCCTTACAAATATATCAGGCATCCGCAATATGCTGGTTTTATAATTATTATTTTAGGATTTTTAATGCAATGGCCAACTTTACTTGCCCTAATTATGGCGCCGATTTTAACTATTATGTATATAAGATTAGCCCGAAAGGAAGAAGGGGAAGTCTTGCAAAAATATCCTCAGTATAAAGATTACCTTAAAAACACCCCTGCCTTTTTGCCGACAATCAAAATCTTAAAAGTGCTGATAAATCATGAAAAAAAAGCTTAATTATGAAACAACAAGCTTGTTTTTTATATCCAAACATTTTGGGGAAATCAGTAGCTAAAGGAATCATGGCATTTCTAGTCATTTTAACTGTATATTTTTTGGTCTTAACTCTGGTCTCAGGGTGGAGATTTGCGCAGGGACAATTTTTCCAATTTTGGTTTTATGTTGTCAGTCTTGCTTTGGGATTTGGAATTCAATTTGGTCTTTACAGTTATCTTAAAGGCATCGTTAAGCAGAAGGCTTTTGCAGGGGGAGTTCTGGTTACAACCGGCGCAACTTCTGCTACGGCCATGATTTCCTGCTGTGCTCATTATCTAACCAACATTTTGCCTATTCTTGGGGTAACGGGAATAATTACCTTCATAGGCCAATATCAAATTCAATTCTTTTGGCTCGGTTTATTCTTTAATTTCCTAGGAATTATCTATACTGGTAGCAAAATAATAAAATTTTCCAAACAATAATTGTGAAAAAAATTGCAATAATTTTTATCGGTTTATTTCTGATAATTTTGGTGATTATACTTATGAAAAGTTTTTCTATCAGCATAAATTCAAAAAGTACAGGCAATTCCAATAAGGCGCTTAATCCAAGTCCAAGTAGTAGCAATAACTTGAAAGCAAAAGAAAATACAGAGGGTTCGGTTACTGTTGCAATTACTCAATTAAATTTAACAGATAACTCGCCTCGCTTTGCGGGCGAAGCGGGTTCATCGACCTTGGATTTTGAAATAGTGTTGGACACTCACTCCGGAGTATTGGATGCTGATTTGATTGGCGTATCCGAACTTGTTGATGATCAGGGGGAAATATATAGACCAATAGCGTGGGAGGGGGATGGTCCGGAAGGGCATCACCGCAAGGGAGTTTTAAAATTTAAACCCATTCTGCCTAAGCCTAAGTCTATTGAATTGAAGATAAAGAATGTTGGCGGAATTCCCGAAAGAAGTTTTAAATGGAGCATCTAAAATTTAACTAATATGAGAGAGTTTTTTAAGCAGGGAATAGTGCAGATACTTGCGCAGCTTGGTATATGTACCGTAATGTGCGGCGCAGCTATTGGACTTTTAATTTCATCAGGGTGGCTGCTGCTTTTGTCCGATGAAGGGCGCAATAAAACCTTTCTTATTCCGGCACTTATCGCCTTTGCCTTTGTGATATATGCATATATTGAAAATAAAAGGACCTGCCATCAAAAAGGTTTTTCATCAACCGGAGATAAGATATGGGGCATAATACTCTTCATGCTGCTTTCCGCATTAATTACAGTGCTTTTTACTCTCTATGTTTTTATCCCGTGGTGGATACCGAATTATCAAGGTGGTTTTCTATTGCCTTAAAATAACAATATATAATTTATGGATCTTTTAATTAGCGCATCATTTGTAGCTTCGTTTCTCGCAGGAATTGCAGCGCTTTTTGCGCCCTGCTGCATTACAGTTTTACTGCCAACTTATTTTGCCTCCATTTTCAAACAAAAAACTACAGTTTTTTTAATGACTTTTGTTTACTTTCTTGGTATTTTATCTATTTTTCTTCCCCTTGGTCTGGGAGTAGCTCTGTTTACTCAAATCTTCAGTCAGTATCACGACACAGTTTTTCTTATCGGAGGGATATTTTTAGTCTTTTTGGGATTAAGTTTATTGCTGGGGCAGCAATTTTCTCTGCCTTTCAGAGTTCATCCGAAACTTCCAAAAGAGGATTTTATCTCAGTTTATATTTTAGGTATATTTTCTGCAATCGCTACCACTTGCTGCGCGCCGGTTCTGGCAGGAGTTTTAACTCTATCGGCACTTCCGGGATCGTTTATCTTGGGAGGCATTTATACCCTTGCTTATGTATTAGGAATGGTTTTGCCTTTGTTTATTATTGCTTCATTTTTGGATAAAATTGATTTTACCAAAAAGTTTTTCGCTTTTCGGAAAAGTTTATCCTACAACATTTTGGGTCAAAAAATTCACATTACTTTTGCTAATCTCCTGTCGGGCTTAACGTTTCTAATTTTAGGAATAATTATTATCTATTTTGCAAAAACAGAACAGCTCACATCGCATTCTCAATATCAAGTAATGCTAAATATTTATCTGACAAAATTCATCAAACTTATAAGTGGTTTTGCCACATTAGTTCCCGAAGTTGTTTGGGCTTTGATTTTTGTCGGCATAGCGCTATTTATTACTTATTTTGCAATTAAAAAATTTAGGTCTCTAAAGAAAAGGGGGCTTGTCCCTCCGAAGCCCGATCCTAAATAAGGAATTCGGTAAAATAGTATTTAGGTGCGAAACCCTCCTTCGCATAAAGCTACGGAGGGCGAAGGGGGGTGATTTGAAATGAAGAAAACTGGAACTTTAGTAACTTTGGGTACGGGAATAATTGCGCTGATAGTCATTCTTAGTAATTACAATATCAAATTAAGCATGGATAAAAAAGAAGACTCGGTTTCTGTAAATCAACAAGTTTCTCCTGCGGTTCAAGAATCACAAGATGATTCTATGGCAAGCATGCATGGGGGAGCAGCTCCCGGCGCGAATGCAGCAGTTTTTAATAGCTTAATTGGCACAATAGCTCCTGATTTTACATTGGAAACATATGACGGAGATAAAATTACTTTAAGTAGCTTGAAAGGCAATAGCGTAATTTTGTTTTTCAATGAAGGTTTAATGTGTTATCCGTCTTGCTGGAATCAGATTGTTGCTTTTGGCAAAGACGCGGAATTAGGCAAAAAGGCGGTTCTTTTGAGCATTACGGCTGATCCCAAAAATGACTGGAAATCCGCTTTAGATAAAATGCCGGAACTGGCTCAGGCAACAGTGCTTTTTGACAGCAATAGACAAGTTTCAGCAAAATATGGAGTCCTAACTCTTCCCTCATCAATGCACAAGGGACAGTTTCCGGGACATAGCTATGTAATTGTTGATAAGAATGGAATTGTTAAATTTGTTCAAGACGATGTCCAGATGGCAGTCAGAAATAAAGAACTGTCTTCCGAAATCGACAAGCTGTAAATTCTTATTTTAACCGCAACAAGATTTTTTGGCAGGAACGTTTTCCTTTTTGTCAATGTAATTTTTTGCTCCTGCATTAAACTGATCTTTGCAGTTTTCTGAACAGAAAGAATATTTTGTGCCTCCAAATTCTGAAGAAAACTCAGTTTTTTTATCCAGTTTCATTTTGCAAACCGGATCAGTAACTTTTTGTGAAAATGAAAATCCAAACATAATAAATCACCTCCCTTGCCTCGCCGCAATTTTAATGTAGGCGGGTTTCGTTCAATCAAGCTTAGTTCTTCTTAAGAGTAAAGCATTGAAAACAACAATAATTGACGATGCGCTCATTAATAATGCTGCCCATTCTGGTCGGAGTAGGATGCCAAATGATGGGTAAAGTATTCCTGCCGCTATTGGAACGGCAAAGGTATTATATCCTGTTGCCCAAATAAGATTTTGCACCATTTTCGTATTGGTTTTGCGGCTTAAAGAAATTGCCTTAACTACATCCATCGGGTCATTTTTCATTAAGACTATGTCTGCCGATTCAACTGCAACATCTGTTCCTGCGCCTATTGCAATTCCGACATGCGCTTGGGTAAGGGATGGGGCATCATTAACGCCGTCTCCAACCATAGCGACGATATTTCCATCCTGCTGCAATTGTTTAATTTTATTAACTTTATCTTTTGGTAATACTTGAGCAAAAACAGTGTCCATATTGAGTTGTTTTCCTGTTTCATTGGCCACATCAGGGGTGTCTCCTGTAAGCATGGCTATTTTTATTCCCATATCATGCAGTCTTTTGACAACTGTTTTTGATTCCTCTCTGATGATGTCCGCAAGGAGAATTATTCCGGTTAATTTATTATTTATGGCAACATAGACCGGCGTAGCGGCTTTGATTTTTGAGTCAGGAATTATGAATTTTGAATCATGTATCCTTAGGTCTTTCATTAAAGTTATGTTTCCTACAATAACAAACCTATTATCGACAATCCCTTCTGCTCCACGTCCTGGATAAGACTTGAATTTCTTAACGGTTGAAATTTTTAGTCCTTTGTTTTTTGCGTCTTGAACAATCCCTTTTGCTATAGAATGTTGTGAGTTTAATTCAACTGCCGCTGCTAATTTTAATAATTCTTGATTCTTGATTTTTGATTCTTGATTCATCATTACGTCTACTACTCCAAATTCTCCTTTTGTCAGTGTTCCTGTTTTATCAAATACCACATAACTGATTTTTCTGGCAATTTCCAAACCCTTCATATCTTTGATTAAAATACCATTTTTTGCCCCAAGAGTAGAAGTAATCGTAGTGACTGTGGGTATGGCAAGACCTAACGCATGGGGACAAGCAACCACAATTGCCGCAACTGCCACAGTTGCCGCAAAAACAATACCCTCAGGCAAAATAAATGCCCAGGTAACAAATGAAATAGTTCCGGCAATAATCGCTACGAAAAATAAGACACTGGCCGCTCGGTCAGCCAGATGCTGAACATTGGGTTTTGAACTTTGGGCTTCCCGGATTAACTTCATAATTTGGGAAATTGCCGTATCAGCCCCGGTTTTGGAAACTTCAATCGTTAAGGCTCCATCCTGATTGATAGTGCCGCCAATTACTTTATCGCCTTTTTTCTTAGTGATAGGCCTTGATTCTCCGGTGACCATAGATTCATTAACAGAACTTTCGCCATCTATTACTGCTCCGTCAACCGGAATTTTTTCTCCCGGCTTGACTAAAACTTTGTTGCCCATCACCAATTGACTGGTTTTAACATCCGTAATATTTCCGTTTTGAAGAAGATGAGCGGATGGGGGAATAAGCTTGGCTAATTCAGACAGCGCGCCTGTTGCTCCTCTGACAGCTCTCATTTCCAGCCAATGTCCTAGCAGAAAAACAGAAATAAGAGTAGATATTTCCCAATATAAAGATTCTTTGGGGAAGAGGAAAGTTGCTGCAACCGAAAAAGTATAGCCCGCTGTGATTGCAAAAGCTACCAGAGTCATCATTCCCGGATTTTTACTGAATAATTCACCTTTTGCAGCTTTGAAAAAAGGTATTCCGCCAAAAAAGAAAATAAAAGTGCCCAAAACAAAAAGTAGGACTTGAATGCCTGAAAAATTCAGATTAAAATGCAGCCATTTTTGGATATTGGGGGAAAGCAGCATGGTCAGTAAAACTGCAGGCAGGGAGATAAAGAAACGCTTTCTGAAATCTTTTTCCATTGAACTGTGGTCTTCGCGTCCTTCCTCATGGCTTGAATTCATCGGGACAAGCTTCATTCCGCATTTGGGACAAATACCGGGTTGTTCACGTATTATATCCGGATCCATGGGACAGGTATACATTAATTCCATATATCTATTGATGAACTCTCTTAAATAATTTTAACAGTTCTTCTGTTGCTTTGTTCTTTTGATTTTGAAATTGATCGGCAACGTGTGTTTTTAAGTGTTTCTTAAGCAAAAGACTATCAAGGCTTTTGATGGAATTTTGAATAGCCAAACTTTGGTTGAGCAAATCTATGCAATATTCATCTTGATCAATCATTCTTTGCAGGCCGTCAAGTTGTCCTTTGATAATATTAATTCTTCTTTGAGCATCGCTCTTGACATCCCTATTTGAATTCATATATATTTATAGTATATACCCCTGGGGGGTATATGTCAACCCCGCTCAGCGGGGTCAAAGGAGGTGAAAAAAATGAAGCAATACGTTGTTCCAAACGCTTTAGCTGTCACAACGGCAATTATTTATGCAGCGTGCCGAATTTTAGTTGGTATATTTCCTGATGCATTTTTTACGATCGCTCAATCATGGTTTCATGGCATAGGGTTTAACAAATTAAGCGCTGAAAGCTTAACTATGTCATCATTATTGTTGGGTTTAATCTCATCCACAATTACAGCTTGGGTAGTCGGCTATATCTTTATAAAAGTTTACAAAGAATTTACTAAATAATCGAGCAAATCAGAAAAACCGGCTACAAAGCTTCACTTTTAACTTTCTAATAATTTTAGAAAGTCTTTTGGGGAGAGAATTTTTGTGTTATTATATTGTTTAAGTTTTAGAACAAGTTTGTCTCCGCTTATTAAATAATTTGCTTGAGCCTCAAGAGCTAGTTCCAGAACGAAATTGTCCGTAGCGTCTTTGCAGACAAAAAGCTTCTTTTTAGGAATATATTTTTCTGTTTTAGCATCTAATGCTTCTTCGATATCTTGGATTGCGCGAGCAGGTAAAAAAAATTTATTCTGCAGTTTGTTAATAATTTCTGATTTCAATTCGGGTGATAAACAAAATGTATATTTTTTATTTAACCATGCTTCAATTATTGATTGAGGATTTCCACCATAAAGAACGCCGGAAATAAATACATTAGTATCGATAACGGCCTTATGCATTTTTTATAATTGAGTAGGCTTTATCTTCGGAGCGGGGGACTTCTATTGATTTATTCCGAAGATATTTTTTAAAGGACTTTTTTCCTTCAGCAAAAATCTTTTGAAATTTAACTTTAAAAAGCTGATCCCTCTCTTTTTCTTGTTTCACTATTTCATTGTAAGGATAAATAACTACAGAGGGAGAACTGTCTTGCACTATGACAACAGGCTGTTTTGTCGCTTGTATCCTGTTAATAAGTTTTGCCAAATTATTTCTGGCATCGGTAATGCTTACTATCTGTAACATATGTGGTACATCATACAGTACTTTCCACTGTTTGTCAAGCCCCCAATATTTTTTGATATACTAAGTCAGTGGCCAATATAAAAAATCGTACTAAGGAAATTTCCGAAATGTTTATGCAGTCAGGTAAAAATCTTGCGCAAGTTGCCGCAAGTTCCGCGTTCGAATTCTGGCAGAGGAAAGATTTCCGTCTCTACGTAGATTTCCAGTCTCTTTCTCAAACAGAGCAGGATAGAATGTTTAACGAGCTTGAGGTATCCGTATTGGGACTTTTTACTTTAAGCCTTGACTATGCGATTTCTATCGCAAAAAACGAATATGGGCAGCTTCTTGGGATATTGCAAAAAGAAATTACATTTGGGTTTCTCCAGTTATTTCTGGATCTGGGTACAGAAAAAAGGTTCGTAGATCAATGGAGGAAGCTCATTGAAATGCGTTTTAAGGAATACCGTGAACATTTTAAAGCCGCGATAAAAGAATCCGGTTCCTGGAAAGAATTTAGGGGAGATGAAGAGGGGAGGCAGATTTGGGCGCGCATAGAAACCATTACAATCGATTGCCTGACTCACATTCGAAGAGGGAATGTTAAAAAAGATGATCCTTTATGGAAGCTTTTGAGGAAGTGGCTTATCACGCTTGAGGCGCAAATTTCCCCAATTGCAAAATTAGGGGAAGAAAATAATCCGCAAAATTAAAAAACTCGGCTGCAACCCCCCCCAAAAAAAAATCGCCCCAAAAATTCTAAATTTTTGCTATACTTTCTGTGTTAAGGTATGAAATTCAAAAAGGCGTTAATAATAAGCATTAGCGAAGATAGCTTAGACCGGAAATATTGGGAAAAACTAGATAAATTGGTTGAAAGGAAAATATGTCTCCCAAAGGATAGTCCTCAAATAAGAAAAGAATTGGCCGACGTAGACTGTATTTTAACAGGATTTCAAATAACTGTTGGCAAAGAAGAAATAGATGCAGCCCCAAATTTAAAATATATTAGCGTTTTAGCTACCGCTTACGGAAAAATTGACACAGATTATGCAAAGAAAAAAGGCATAATCGTGACCAATGTCCCGGGTTATGCTGCGGAATCAGTCGCGGAATTTGTTTTTGCAGTTATTTTGGAAAAAATAAGGGATTTATCTAGGGCAAAAGCTCAGGCGAGTAAAGGAAGTTACGTAGAGACGGGATTTAAGGCAACCGAGATAAAGGATAAAATATTTGGAGTAATTGGTTTAGGAAGAATTGGAAGTAGAGTAGCGGAAATTGCCAAAAGTTTTGGAGCAGACGTCAGATATTGGTCGGAACACAGGAAGGAAGATTTAGAAAAAAGAGGAATTAAATATCAGAATGCCGATAATTTAATTTCTCAAGCGGATATTATTTCTCTTAATTTAGCAGAAACTCCGCAGACAAAATATTTTCTAAATAAAAAAAGGATTAATAGCATTAAAAAGGGGAACTTGATTATCAGCACGGTTCCTAATGAGATAACTGATCTAGTCGCATTGGAAAATAGGCTTAAAAAAGACGATATAACTTTTATTCTTGATCATTCGGATGAATTAAGCCCAGAAGATGCAAAAAGATTATCTAAGTATAAAAATTGCATATTGTATCCACCTATTGGTTATGTTTCAGATGAAGCAAGAATTGCCAAGCAAGAAATTTTTATTAGCAATATGGAAAGTTTCCTAAATGGAAAACCTAAGAACATAGCGACATAAATCTGATAATTCTTGGAAACCGGTTGCAACCCCCCCCAAGCCCAGAGATTACAAGCTCTTTTTAATAATTAAAGTGATTTCGTCGTCAATCATCGTTCCGCCTTTTGGTAATATCCGCCCATCAATCTTCAAACCCTCGTCCTTTAATAAATTGCAAACATTAATTTTGAAAGATTTACTGTTAATAGTGGGGGACTGGAGTCGTATTTCCTGCGTTGTTAATTGCGCAAGCGCTATTTTCATATGATCCCGTTCAAAGATAACGGGGTCAACGACGGTCGACAAATTTCCTGTCGGAGCTAATATTCTTTTTGCCTCTATCACATGACTATGAAGATCTTGTTCATCTTCCGCATAATAAAATAAAGCACATACGGAAACGATTAAATCTATGGAATTATCTTCAAGCCCCGTTTCGCTAAAAGTTCCGTTGATATACTCCAAAAATTTGTATTGTTTTTTCGGAAGCTCGCGATCTAGAGCCAGACAATTTATTTTTTGTAAGAATAATTTTCGACCGATTTGAGATATGGCTTTTCCCTTTCCGCACCCCATATCCAAAATTTTGCCCCCTTTTGTTAATTGTTTCTCCAAAGAATCTAGGAAATCTTTTGCATGTGGAAAGCCATTTACCAGGGCGTAATCTCGCGAATCCCGATTTCTCTCCATGCTTACCATTTCGGAGAAAGGACGATATCCAATTGACTCATGCATATGGTCTAGAATTATACATAAAAGAATAAAATTCTCCAAATTATTCCTGCCAAATGCAGGTTTACAAATATAATAATAAAAGCTATTATAGATTAATGGCTGGACGGAAATTTATTATTCCTTTCGAAGAATTAACGATTGCTGATGTGCCGGAAGTCGGAGGAAAAAATGCCTCGCTTGGAGAAATGATAGGATCTTTGACCAAAAAGGGTATCAGGATTCCAGCCGGCTATGCGGTTACCGCAACTGCTTATAAATTTTTTCTTTCAAAAACAGAGCTGGGAAAATATATAGAAACAGAATTAAATAATCTCAAAGATCAGGATTTAGACAAACTAAGCGAAGTTTCAAAGAAGATCCGCGAGAAATTTTTACAAACACCCTTTCCTAAAGAATTAGAACAAAGCATCAGAAGTGCTCATGAGATTTTTGAGAAAAAATACGCCGAATTTGCAAGTTTTGCAGTCAGATCTTCGGCAACTGCTGAAGATTTACCAACAGCTTCGTTTGCAGGAGAGCATGAAACTTATTTGAACGTTAACGGCATTGAAGAGATATTAATTGCAGTAAAAAAAGCTATGGCTTCACTTTTTACGCCGCGCGCAATTTCTTACCGCGTAGAAAAAGGATTTAAACATTTATCCGTTTTTCTCTCGGTTGGAGTACAGCAAATGGTGCGTTCTGATATGGCGTGTTCCGGAGTAATATTTACGTTAGATACGGAATCGGGATTTTCAAAGGTTGTTGAGATAAGCGGTTCCTGGGGATTGGGGGAAATGGTGGTTCAGGGAAAAGTTACTCCTGACGAATTTATGGTGTTTAAAAAAACATTAGGGCAAAACGGCAATTGTGAATATGTGCCGATTATTAAAAAGAAGTTGGGCACTAAATTGTCCAAGATGATTTATGCGCATCCCGGAACAAAAGTTTTGGAAACCACGGTTCAAGAAAGATCAAGATTCGTCTTAACCGATCAGGAAATTTTGACGTTGGCTAAATGGGCAGTTGTAATTGAAAAACATTATTCGGAAAAAAATAATCGCTGGACGCCAATGGATTTGGAATGGGCAAAAGACGGAGAAGACGGCGAACTATATATAGTTCAGGCAAGACCGGAAACAATTCATTCCCAGGAAGACTTTTCCAAAATTACGGAATATGTTAAGAAGGGAACAGGGAAAACATTATTAACGGGCGCCTCCGTCGGATCAAAAATTGCAACAGGCAAAGTGAATGTAATTAATGATTCAAAGCAAATAAATAAATTTAATAAGGGGGAGATTTTGGTGACAACTATCACTGATCCGGATTGGGGGCCGATCATGAAATTAGCATCAGCAATTGTTACGGACAAAGGCGGAAGAACCTCGCATGCGGCAATCGTTGCGAGAGAGCTGGGGATTCCTGCGGTTGTAGGAACCGGAAATGCAACCAAGCATTTGAAAACCGGAGATGAAATTACAGTTGATACGACCGGCACTGATGGAATAGTTTATAAAGGTATCTTAGATTTTGAAATTATTAAACATGATGTCAGTAAAATTCCAACACCTAAAACGCACATTATGGTTAACATTGCCAGTCCTGAAATCGCTTTTGAAAAATCTTTTTTGCCCAACAGAGGAGTGGGATTGGCCCGCGAAGAATTTATTATTCAATCGGAAATCGGAATTCACCCGATGGCGCTTATTAATTATAATAAATTGGATCAGGTTCTAAAAAATAAAATAGATGAAAAAACCCGCGGATATGATTCGGGGGTAAAATTTTACATTGACACATTAGCTTTTGGTATCGCTCAAATTGCAGCCGCATTTTATCCAAATCCCGTGATTCTCAGATTTTCTGATTTTAAAACTAATGAGTACAGAGGATTATTGGGTGGAGAAGCGTACGAACCTTTGGAAGAAAATCCAATGCTTGGCTGGCGGGGAGCATCAAGATATTATGACAGCGATTTCCTTCCGGCTTTTAAGCTTGAGATTGAAGCGGTCAAAAAAGTCCGTTATGAAATGGGGCTTACAAATTTAACAGTAATGGTACCTTTCTGCAGGACTCCTGAGGAAGGAAAAAAAGTTATAAAGATTATAGAGGACTCCGGCTTGAAGAAGGAATTAGGTTTGAAAATATATGTGATGTGCGAGATTCCTTCCAATGTTATTCTTGCAGATAAATTTTTGGATGTCTTTGACGGGATGAGTATTGGATCAAATGATTTGACTCAGCTCATTTTGGGTATTGATAGGGATGGTAATGATAAAGTCCGCAAAATTACTAATGAAAATAACGATGCGGTTAAAGAATTAATAAAACAAGTTATAGGAATTTGTAAAAAGAGGGGGAAATATATTGGGATTTGCGGTCAAGCACCATCCGATTATCCTGAATTTGCAAAGTTTTTAGTTAATTGCGGGATTGACAGTATTTCTCTAAATCCGGATACGCTAATTAAAGCCACAATTGAAATAGCTAAAGCAGAACGCGGATGAGAATTTCGCAAATAAATCTTAAAATAATTCAGGATTCAAGAGGTAAAGATACTCTGGAGGCAGTAATGGAGGTTCGGGATTTGAGTGCGGTTGCTTCGGTTCCTGCAGGTAAAAGCAAAGGAAAACTTGAAACATCCTCAGTTGATCCATCGATCTGCTTACAAAAGTTTGCGGAAATAAAAAATGAATTATTGAATTTTGATTTTTCGCATGTTTTGCAATTTGATAATTTTTTAAAAAAAATGGACGGAACACCCGACAAATCTAATTTGGGCGGAAATTTAACTTTAGTTTTATCGATAGCTTTTACAAAACTTTTTGCAAAATCCAATAATTTGCAAACATATCGGTTGATAGGAAAAATATTAAATAAAAATCCTGAAAAATTTCCTTATTTGTATTTTAATTTGATTGGGGGAGGTCAGCATGCTAAAAATAGTCTTCCATTTCAGGAATATATTTTGGTTACTAAATTTGATTCTCCGGTCGTCGGACTGGAATACGCAGAATTAATGGTTGAAAAATTAAAGGCAGATATTTCAGAAAACTTTGGCGAAGTGAGAGTAGGAGATGAGGGAGCATTTGCTATAAAAAGTTCAGATCCGATACTTGGTCTTGAAATTTTAAATCGTAATTTAGATCGTCAAGACGTTAGCTTGGCTCTTGATGTTGCAGGATCAACTTTTTTTACAAACGGAAAATATAAAATCGGAGAAAAAGTTTTCGATACAACGGAAATGTTTGATCTTTATCAGAATTTAGTCTCAAAATTTCCTCTTTTATCAATTGAAGATCCTTTTTCCGAAGATGATAAATTGGGATTTGTAAAAATTTGCCAATTATTTAAGGACAATCCTTGGATCATCGGAGATGATTTAACTGTAACCAATAAAGAACTTATTCAAACAGCAATTGACGAAAAACTAATGACAGGTGTAATTATAAAACCTAATCAAATAGGTTCTGTTTCGGAAACTTTGGATGCTATAAAACTTGCCCAAGACAATAACTTAAAAATAATTGTTTCCCACAGATCCGGGGAGACAAATGATGATTTTATTGCGGATCTGGCTTTTGGTTGCGAAGCAGATGGTTTAAAGAGCGGTTCTCCAACGCAGGCGCAAAGATTAGTGAAATACAATCGGTTAATTGAAATTGAAAGGGAGCTTTGGATGCCTTGATTGGCGAATGTACAATCTCTGTGGAAAGAAATTAGAAATCCAAATTTGGAAATAAAATTCCCCAAACCGAACGTTGATTTATGCCAAAGCGAGGCGTAGCTGTCATAGCGAAATATTGATATATTGGATATGGTGATTAAAAAAACTTTATTCTTCCTTGCTGGTTTCATTTCTGTTGCCGTATTTATCTTTGCTGCATTGGCGTTTTTTCCTCAATCGGTTAGCAATGTCAATGTTTCGGGACTGCATCTTCGATCGCAAAATTGGAGCGGGACGATTACAATTACAGGAGATACTCTGTTTGTTCCATGGGTTACTTTGCGTATTGAGCCCGGAACAAAAATTCTTTTTGACAAAAATCCTGATATTCTCAATACTCCATGGACAAAATTTGCGGATGCTTATATTACAGAAAATAATGATCCAACCGGCCGTGAGGGCTATAATCAAAGCCATTTTGATCTAGCGGCAAAAATTGTAGCGATTGGTACAAAGGGGCAGCCTATTGTTTTTACGTCTTCACAGATAAAGCCGGAATATGCCGACTGGGATCAGCTGGTGTTATTTGGTGGCAGCATTCTTGATAATGTGGAAGTGTCCTACGCCCATAATGGTGTTTATGCGGGAACAGATGGGGCACCTTTTGATTGGGGAAAAGTAGTTAAGATTACAAACAGCAGTCTTCATGATTCATTATGGAGTTGTATAGATGTTTGGTCGGCAAACGTTATAATTACTAATAATGAAATTTATAATTGTTGGCATCAGGCAATTGGCATAAAAGCTAATGGTAATGATCTTATTTCAGACAACAATATTCACGATTCACAGTTGAGCGTTAATTGTGAAAAAGGTGCAACCCCCAAAATTATAAATAATCATTTTGAGGCAGCTCCAATTAATCCTGATTGTCCGACGGGTGAAGGAAATGTAGATATTGGTCGTGTTGCAGATACGATAGGGGGAACATACAACGGTAAATTAATATATCCCTCTAATTACCAGCAATAATCGAAATATTCATTAAAATTTTATTTCTGTTATAATTTTATTATGAAAGCTTTGCAGTATTTCGGTAAACAAGATCTGCGGTTCGTTGATCTCTCTGAGCCTCAAATAGGGGAGAATGAGATTCTCATGAAGGTAAAGAAAGTCGGTATCTGCGGTACCGACTTACATATTTACAATAACGGAATGAATGTGCCGCTACCCTTAGTGTTGGGACATGAATTCGTCGGAGATATCATAAAAATTGGAAACAATGTAACAAATATTAAGGTAGGCGATAGGGCAGTGGCAGAACATGTTATTGGATGCGGGAAGTGTTCTTATTGTTCTCAGGGGAAAAAGAATCTGTGTAAAGCTCCAACCATTATTGGCATTAATCGTCAAGGCGCGCTCGCAGAATACCTGCCTATACCTTCAGACTTAATTTTCAAATTGCCAACAGAATTTTCCTATGATGAAGGAGTTTTAATTGAGCCACTTTCTATTGCCGTATACGCCGTAAGAAAAGCAGGGGTGGACGTGGGAGATAAAGTTGCAGTGGTAGGTCAAGGGCCGATTGGGCTTTTGGTAGATTTTGTTGCAGAAGCCTCAGGAGGAACTGTATTTGGATTTGACAAGCATGATAATCGTATTACCTATGCTAAGAACATTCATGACATAAGCAAAGGATTCAACATAACACAAGCAGATTTTTTGAAGCAATTTAAAGAAGAAGCTGTCGATGGCGCAGACATTGTTTTTGAAGCAGTTGGAAGCGATACCTCTGTGGAGTTAGCCATTGAACTTGCCCGATCCGGAGGGAAAGTGATAGTGCTTGGTGTTTTCGAACATAATGTCACGATTAATATGATGAACATTGTCAAAAAAGAATTGCAGCTATATGGATCGTGGACTTGTGTTTTTTCTTTTGAGGAAACAATGCTTTTGATGAAATCCCAAAAACTTGACGCAAACCAACTGATAACAAATCGCTACTCTTTTCAAGATTCCATAAAAGCATTTCAAGAAGCAGCCTCAGATAAAGGGAATAGAATAAAATCAGTCATTGAATTTCCCGCATAACCTCAAGCCATTTTAGGATTCAAGATTTTGTTATAATCTTTTCATGAAGAAAAAAGTAGTTTTATTTATTTTTATAGTTTTAATTAGCGCAATTAGTTTTTATACTTTTAATCAAATAATTCCCGGTATTAATTTGCATAAAACAATACTAAACGCATTGTCGGGTGCAAGGGGAAAATACAGCGTTGTAGTTAAAGATTTGAAAAGCGAAAAAGGAGAATCGCTTTACGGCGATAAAGTTTACGATATTGGCAGTCTTTACAAATTGTGGGTTATGGCAGAAGTTTTTGAGCAAATACAAAACGGTACGCTTTCGGAAGACGAAGTTTTGTCAGAAGATGTTAGAGTTTTAAATCAAGATTTCAATATTGATCCGGAATCATCAGAATTAACAGGAGGAACAATTACATTAACAGTAAAAGATGCATTAAAGCAGATGATTACGATTTCCCACAATTATTCTGCTTTACTTTTGACAAAACGGATAAAATTATCAAACGTTGCCAAATTTTTGGAAACAAATGGTTTCAAAGATTCTTCTGTTGGCGGAAGCGGCGATTCTCCCAAATCTACTGCAGATGATATCGCGCTTTTTTTTGAGAAATTATATAAAGGCGAACTTGCCAATACTCAATATACGAAAGAAATGCTGGACTTATTAAAAGCCCAAACTCTTAACGATAAGTTGCCGAAATATCTGCCGAAAGGAACAGTTGTTGCGCATAAAACAGGGGAGATAGATTATTTGTCCCATGACGGAGGAATTGTTTATACGCCAAAAGGAGATTATATTATTGTAGTTCTGTCTGAGAGTGAGTTTCCGTCGGGAGCAGAGGATAGAATTGCCCAGATTTCCAAATCAGTCTTTAACTATTTTGCTAAATAGGTAGGCAAGGAGCTTGATATACCTATTGTTTTTTAATTTTTAATTTGTTAATGTAGTGGAATTGCTGCCCTGACACGTTATGGTTTCAAGAGAAAATCAGCCTCAAAACCACAAGGTGCAATCCTATTTAAAAATATGGTAAAGGTCGCATCGCAGATATAGAAGATTAAATATGGCATCAGAAGCAATAGGGTCAGGACCAAGCGAGTACGAGAAACTAGGAGTTGATGCAGGAAAAAAAGACGTCCGCGAAATTTTTAAGAACCGCGTTGAGAACGAATATCCAAATGCATTCGTAAACATAATTACAGATCCTCTTAACAGAGATTATGGACTTACACAACACATGGATGGGGATGGCAGCAAACTTGTTCAGCGTCTTCTAATCTATTCCGAAACAGGTGATTCAAGTGTAATTAGGGGCGCAGTTGATGATGGACTAGAAATGAATTTGGGGGATATTGCCGCTAGCGGATTTGTTTTCGGAACTATAACAGTTACGGATGTTGTAAATATTAATGCTTTAAATTTACCAAAGAAAGTAATCATGAACGAAATTGGCCAAAGGTTTCAGGAATTAATGGAACTATACAGAAGATATGGTTTTGACATCCATTTTCTTGGTGGTGAAACAGGTGATCTGCCAACTCAAGTAAACAGCGCTGTTTTTGACGTTGCTGTCTGGGCAAGAGCATTAAAAAAGGACATTATTGAAGGCAATGTTGAGCCGGGCGATAAGATTTATGGGTTTGCCAGTGACGGACAAGCAGTATGGGAAGACAAATATAATTCTGGAGTTATGTCAAACGGTCTTACTTTGGGCAGGGTAGGAACAATGTCTGCTGATTATGAGAAAAAGTATCCCCATCTTGGTATTCATCATGGTAAATATAAAATTGGTGAAAAAGATGGCTTACCAAACGACATGTCAGTAAGCGATGCTTTGATTTCTCCAACCAGACATTGGGGTATTTTTATAAAAATATTACTGGAGAAATTGAAAAAGTTAGGTTTATATGAAGATATCAAAGGAATGAGTCTAAACACGGGCGGAGCAGTATCTAAAATAAGCCATATTGGTAAAGGCATAACCTACATGAAAGAAATGCCACCCGCAACAGAATTGGTAAAATTAATTCAAAGAGAGACTAGCGAAAGTTGGAAGGCAATGTATAAGGGGTTTAATTGTGGTGTTGGGCTAGACGTAGTAGTCAAAGATAAGCCAGAAATTAAACGAGTACTTGAAGAAGTTTCCGAAGAAACACACATAAAAGAATACGAACTTGGAAAATGTGAAAAAAGCCCGGATGGCGTAAATCATGTAATCGCCAAAACTGATTATGGCACTTTTGATTACTAATAAAAACAAAATAGGTAATAAACAATTTAGAAATTAACTGGAGAGGACATGCGTGGGAGTGCAAAAGTTCAAGCAAATAAAATTCTGATACACTCGTTTAAGCGGATTCAGCCTCAAATAACATCCTATAGTTGACTTTTGTCTTCAAAAAAACTATAATTATCTTTTGTAATTATTATGGTTGAATCAAATAATACTGCAGGTAAAGAAATATTCGGAGCACAGCCCCTACTGAGAGATATTTTGGCTGAGTCCACCTTTAAGCCGGGAAGGTTGATTCCTTGCAATGTAAATAGCTTGAATCTTGGAGTTTTTCAAGAAGAGGCCAGACAGCTTGCGAACAATTGTTTTTTGGATGTTGATAATAAGGATTTAGGGAAATTGGTTTATGTAACCGGAAAAAAGAAAGTTCTCGTGCCTTTGCGTTTCTTTCAAGGTCATGCAAGGGGTGAACTTGCAATGTTGGGTATTACTTCTCAGGTGAGCAAGGAGATTGCCGAAAAAGAGAAATTGAATGAACCATATTTAGCAATGACTATCCACTCGCAAGGAAACACTGATCTGTCTTTTTCAGCGACTGATTTATATCTCTTAATGCTTAATGATTCCAATCCTGGTGCGAGCGTTGCTTCATTTGCTGTAGGGAGAACGAAGAATATGCTGTTTTTTAGAGGTCAAAATACACCACAATTAGATTCCGGAGAGGCTGATAAAAAAGCAAGGCTTTGGCTATGGCAATTGGAAGAGCGGATAGGGCAGTTTATTAAACCGGGAATGAGCAGGGAAGAACGACTTTCAATCATAGATAAGGCTGAAAGGGCCCTCTTAAGACAAATCTGTGCGAAATATGACCTGCAATTCTTTTCCGGAGATACAAATGACGCTATCGTTACAAAACAGACTCCATAAAAATTTTGGAAATCTAGAATTCCCCAAACCCGTTTTTGATATAATGAGTTTATGATTATTACGAAAATCACTCCTTATTCAAAAAAGGAAATAGAAAAGCTGAAAGAACAGTTTGATATTTATATAAAAACAGTTATTGATATTAAGAAAAAGATTTGCTCTGCCGGTTGTGATCGCCATTTTGAATCAGAAAAAATTTTACTTGATGACGGCTCGAAACAATCCAATATTTGGGGCGGAGGAATCGATCTCGATACAAAAACTATCGATTTTAATTCATTTATCAACATCAGACCAATGGATAAGAATACCAGTAATGAAATTCAGGATCCAAAAATCCGCGAAGAACTTGAAAAATTGATGAAATATTTTTTTGGACAAATATATGAGTGAAGATAAATTATTATTGTCATCAATAGCAATGGATCTTAAGCGTGTTGCTTTAGGATATTATAGAAAATCCGATAAGATGGCAGATAGGTTTTTGCAAGAAGCGATAAGGAGAAAAAATGAAATAAATTTGGAAAAAGTTAATATTTCTACAAAAAAATTACTTCAAGGCTTGGATAAGATAGTGAATGAAAATAACGATGCTAGGGCAGAGGATGCCTTAATGTACAGCACGCTTTTCCAAAACGCCGCTCTTAAATAAGTTTGATAACTCCCCAAACCCCAGTTCTGTTATAATCATTTCGTGAAAAAAGAAACGTTATCTGCTCTGTTTGATAAGATTAAACATCCATTGAGGCCAAGAATCGAACCAAGGATAGACAGTGCAAGTTGGGATAAGTTAGCTCAGGAGAGAATGGCAGAAGCCAATCGGAGGAGCTTACCTCCAAGATTTTTTCACTCAACGTCTTCTGGTAGATATGATTTTACTATTCAGGAAAAAGGTGACTATGTCTTGATAATCTATGATTCATATGTAAACACTAATAGTGAAAATGGGATGAATGAGGCAGTAGTTTTAGCTGTGGGTAGTGAGCCAAAATATGCTTATGGGTTTCCAACGGAAGTACCTTCGGAGAAGTTCTGGGTGGTGTCAGACATCGGAGAGGATTTGGAAGAGATCGGACTTGCTTTTCATCATCTTCAAAGGGCAAAATTATTTGATTCCCGACAAAATAAAGGATCGTGGAGGGGATTATATCCAGACGCAGATGGATTAATTAAGAGTCTGGATGAAGAAGAAGCTATTTCTGGAAGCTTAAGAAATATTCCAGCAAATTTAATGAACACGCAGGAAGGCGAGAAATAGATTGGAAATCCAAAATCCCCCGGGGGCCTCGATTTAGTTGATGTGGAGACATTATTGTGGTATATTTCCGTCATGACTGAACGTAAAAGAAATTCCACATTTAAACAACTATCTCCGGATGAGTTAAAATCCATTGCAAAAAAATGCATTGAATCAGCAAGAGTCGCCAGGTTTGATGATGAGATGTTGGTAAAGCTAGAATATTCTTCGCGTGCTTTGCGGGCGGGAGGGTTTACGATCGAAAATCTTGGCATGGAGATAAACGACATCTTCGAAATTACAAACCGCCTTTTTGATAAAAAAATAGAGATAGATGCGAGATTTAAGAGAATGGAACAAGTTTTAGATTCATATCCACGAGCGAGTAGGCAATAAGTCTAATGCGGAAATCCAAAATTCCCCAAGCACCGTTTTGGATTTTAAAATTCTGCTATAATCTTTTTATCCTTCGATGGTGAGCGCGTCGAACCACTCAGGATATGATATGCATTTTAAAGCTTACGCATTTATTGACAGTCAGAATTTGAACTTGGGGACGAGTAAGGATATTAGAAAAAAAGGAAGAATAATTTATAAAGGATGGAAATTAGACTTTAAAAAATTCAGGAGATATTTAACGGATAAATTCAGAGTCCAAAAAGCATTTCTTTTTATAGGGTTTATAAAACAAAATGATAGTTTATATAAAAAACTTAAGTCTTATGGATACGATTTGGTATTTAAGCCAACTGTTAAGGACAGTTTTGGCAAAGTTAAGGGGAATGTTGACGCGGAGCTTGTTCTTCATGCAGCAAAAGTTCAGTATGATAGATATGACAAAGCAGTGATTGTGGCAGGAGACGGAGATTATTATTGTCTGCATGAATTCTTGGAAAAAAATAGGAAATTGTCGCATATTGTAATTCCAAATGAAAAGTCAGCATCTTCGCTTCTAAAACCCTTTCAGAAATACAAGATATTTTTGAGTTTTGAGAGGAAAAAGTTAGAATTGAAGAAATAAAAAGTGGGAGGCGTTGCAAGTAGACACGTAGTCTATTGTTCGTATTCTCCCTAGTGATTAACCACATTCTAGCATACGCTTACATAAGCGTCAATAGTCAGTTTATGTTTTTATGAATTTGTCTGTCGGAATTGTTGGATTACCTAACGTTGGAAAGTCGACGCTTTTTAATGCGTTGTTGAAAAAGCAGACAGCTTTCGTCGCAAATTATCCTTTTGCCACTATTGAGCCAAATGTTGGAATCGTTCCTGTGCCGGATTCCCGTTTGGAAAAGCTTGCAGAAATCACCAAAATTGAGGCTAAAATGGCTGAATTGCCTCCGATAAAACCCGCAACAGTAAATTTTGTGGATATTGCAGGACTCGTAAAAGGAGCAAGCGAAGGCGCAGGATTGGGAAACAAATTTTTGTCACATATCCGCGAAGTTTCAATTATTGCCCATGTGGTTAGGGTTTTTACTGATGCCAATGTTATTAGATATGAAGATGAAGAGACCCGCCTTCGCCAAAGCTCCGGCGGGCAAGGGGGAAGTGTGGGACCCAAAGAAGATTATGAGGCAATCGAAACAGAATTAATTTTAGCTGATTTGCAAACTATCCAATCGGCGCAGGGAAAAGTGAAAAGATTTGCCAAGGAAACAGAAAAAACTGCGATTGAAAAATTATTTAAAGGATTAAATGAGGGGAAGCGGGCCTCGGAAATTGAATTAATGTCGGAAGAGCAGGAATATGCCAATACGTTTTTTCTTCTGTCGGCCAAGCCGGAAATAATTGTCTTAAACGTGGAAGAAAAAGACTATAACGAAAAATCTATTGAATCTATTGCCCAAAAATATAAGGAGATGCTGAAACCAGTTCAGCATGACAACGAGGGGAATACAGTTGTTATTTGCGCGAAAATTGAATCTGATTTATCAGAGCTTTCAGAAGATGAGCAAAAACAATATTTGGCAGATTTGGGCGTTAAACAATCTGGTCTTGAAAGATTGATAAAAAATGCTTATGCAACTTTGGGTTTGATTTCTTTTTTAACTTGCGGAGAGAAAGAAGTCAGAGCTTGGACCATTCGACGCGGTTCGACCGCTCTCATGGCCTCCGGCGAGATTCATTCGGATTTTATGAAGAAATTTATCAAAGCGGAAGTTGTTTCATATCCTGATTTTGTAAGTTTAAACGGTCCCGCCCGCAACGACTTCGCTAGCTTGTCTAGCGTGTCGGGCGGGTGGAAAGCTGCGCGGGAGAATGGAAAAGCCCGCATGGAAGGCCGCGATTACATCATGCGGGATGGCGACGTAGTAGAATTCAAGATTGGGGTGTAACTGTTGAGCCGGGGCTTAGCGTTTTTTCTTTTCTATGGGATTGTCGTCTTTATTCAATTCAAAATTATTCATATAGCATTTGATTATTTCTGAAGATTTTCCCAGAGCTTTGGCTAATTCGAGGATATTGTTATTGGGATGGTTTTGGGCGTAGAGAAGCACTTCTTTAACACCCTTCCGAATTACTTTTTTCCCATCCGGCCCAAGAGTATATCCCTCTCTGATTTTTGGCTTTTCCGTTGTTTGTCCAACCTCTTCTTTAAAGGAAAAGTGCCTAACTAAGGTTGTCCTATACCACTCTACTAATTCTTCATTCGTGAATTTTCCGCCGTCCTTTTTTTTAGCATTTTT
>MFPH01000032.1 GCA_001782645.1 Candidatus Levybacteria bacterium RIFCSPLOWO2_12_FULL_37_14
TAAAAAATTTAAATTACAAACTTGGCCGCGCCGCTTGGTTTAGATAATCAATGATTAAACTTTCCATAGTCGCTTTATCCTACAATACAAAAGATTTAACTCTAGCGTGTCTTAAGTCAGTTGTTTCTCAATACAAGCAGAAATTAGAGAAGAAAGAGTTTGAAGTAATTGTTGTAGATAATAATTCATCAGATAATTCGGTTGCGGAAATTTCAAATCTTAAGTCTCAAGTTTCAAATCTAATTATAATTCAAAATAAAGAAAATCTTGGTTTTGGAAAAGGCTGCAATCTTGGTGCAAAGTCTGCAAAAGGAAAATATGTTCTTTTTCTCAATTCGGATACCCAAGTTTTCGATAAGGGCTTTTTGTCTATGATTGATTTTCTGGATAAAAATTCCAACGTTGCTGTCTTGGGAGGAAAACTTGAGAATAACGATGGGTCTATCCAGCGGTCCTGCGGAAAATTCTATAATCTTTTTAATCTCTTAATTATGTTGTTGGGGTTGGAGAGATTCGGTTTTTTAAGATCAAGTCCCAATAAGATTCAAAAAGTGGATTGGGTTAGCGGTGCCTGCATGATGGTAAGAGCCGATATTTTTGAAAAATTGACCGGATTTGACGAAAAGCTTTTTATGTACATGGAAGACATGGAGATATGTTTCAGGGCAAATAAATTAGGCTTTGTAACGTATTTTTACCCAAATGTTAAATTAAAACATAAATCCCTTGGAAGCAGCAATCGGACATTTGCTATAATTAATATTTATAAAGGTATTTTGTATTTTTATTCAAAACACAAAACCCATTTGGAATATTTGGTTGCAAAATTATTTTTAATTACAAAAGCAGGAATTTTAATTCTGGTAGGATTATTAACATTTAATTCGGAGTTAAGGGGTAGATATCAAAAGGCAATATCCGAAAACTTATGAAATTCTTAAAATGGATTTGGAATAATTTTTTGTTTGTTTTTACAATTTTTCTTCTTGCATTTATTCCTCTTTATCCCAAAATTCCAATTATAGATATAAAAAATACATGGGTATATATTCGGGCGGAAGACTTCGCTGTCACACTCATTATTCTTGTTTGGATTATTTTACTCTTGCTTAAAAAAGCTACATTAAAAACTCCATTGACGATTCCGATAATGTTTTTTTGGATTATTGGAGGTTTGGCAACACTCCATGGGGTTTTGGTGCTTTTCCCTTCACTTGCCGATGTTTTTCCCAATGTGGCATTTTTAAGTTTTTTCAGAAGGATAGAATATATGTCTTTATTTTTCATTGCTTATGCAAGTATCAAAAACAAAAAATTTATATCCCATGTTGCAGTCACACTAATGATCATTCTCCTTTTAATTGTAGGATATGGTTTTGGTCAGAAGTTTTTGGGATTTCCTGCGTATTTAACAATGAACGAAGAGTTTGCCAAAGGAGCTCCCATACAGCTTTCCCAATTGTCCAGAATTCCGTCCACCTTCGCAGGTCATTACGATCTTGCGGCATATTTAGTTTTGGTAATTCCCATTCTGGTCAGTTTAGCTTTCGGATTTAGGAACATAATTTTTAAATTTTCATTGTTGATTACGGCTTCTTTGGGTTTTGTTCTTCTTTTTATGACAGTGTCCAGAGTTTCTTTTTTCGTTCTTTTATTTTCTTTACTTATACTATTGATTCTTCAGAAGAAAAAAATAATTATTATTTCTCTTCTTGTTTTGACTTTTGTACTTTTAATTTTTTCCCCAACTCTTCTGCAGAGATTTAATAGTACTATCTCAGAAGTTAACGTCTTAGTTAATGCAAAAACAGGCGGCGCAATCGGGCAAGTTAAGGAAGTGCCTGCAGCATATTTTAAAGAAAAGATTGTTGAGAATTTGACCGCAACCGGTTCGGCAGCAGTGCCTTTTCAATTAATTCCTCCAATAGCATCATTGGTTATAGAAGCAAATAGCTCAACAGGGGAGAATTTGCCGCAGGGGACAAGCTATGTGAATCTTCCCTTGTCGCCGATTATTAAGAAAGTAGACATGTATTTTTCTCAAAAATTAACCAATAAAGCTGGAATTAAATCCGAAGAGATAAGTATTTTTTATGGTGATTATTTGATAAAAAAAGCAAAAGCGTACGACCTTTCTTTTACTACAAGGTTTCAGGGTGAATGGCCGAAGACATTTGAGGCATTCAAGCGAAATATTTTTCTAGGAAGCGGCTACGGTTCGGTTAGCCTTGCTGTTGACAATAACTATCTGCGCATTCTAGGCGAGTCGGGATTATTTGGATTAATTAGTTTTATTTCGATTTTTATTATTGCCGTAATATACATAAAGAAACTTTTACCAAAAGTGGATTCGGGTATTACCAGAAGTTTTATTTTCGGTTTTATTGCGGGAAGTTTCGGGTTGGCATTAAATGCTTTTTTGATTGATGTTTTTGAAGCATCCAAAATTGCCTTTTCGTATTGGCTTTTAATGGGCGTAGTGATTGGGTCTTTACATTTATATAAAAAAGAGGAAATCAATTTTCTTAAAGAATTTAAGAATGCATTAATTTCTCCTCTTGCAATTATTATTTATATTTTTATCACTGTCTTGGCATTTTTCTTTCCTATTTACGCAAACTATTTTACCGGAGATGATTTTACCTGGTTTAGGTGGATTCAGGACTGTTGCAATAATGTTGCTAATTATTTTACGCAGGCTAATGGATTTTTCTATCGTCCGGGAACGAAAATTTATTTTTCCTTGATGTATTCGGCGTTTTGGCTCAATCAAACGATATATCATTTAGTTTCAATTTTTCTCCATTTTGCTGTAAGCGCACTTTTATTCTTGATCTTAAGAAAGATATTGAAAGATTATTTCCTGTCAATTGTATGTGTATTTTTATTTATTATCTTAAGCGGTCATCATGAGGATATATTTTGGATTTCCTCAACGGGTTTTCTTTTTAATGCGTTTTTTGCCTTAGCCGGCTTATTGTTTTTTATTCTTTATAAAGAGAAAAAGAAAATAATTTATTTTATTATTTCTTTAGCTTCTATTGTTTTTAGCTTATTATTTCATGAGCTTGGAGTTGTAGTTCCTTTATTGATAATCCTTTACGACTTTATTTTTGGAGAAAAATTAAATGTAAATAAATTATCAAAAAAAGCTTCATACTTAATTCTTTTAAGCCCAATCCTGCCATATTTGATTTTGCGTTTTCTAGCTCAGAGCCATTGGTTTAACGGAGATTATAGCTACAACCTATTCAAGCTTCCCTACAACGTTCTTGGCAATACCATTGGATATCTATTCCTTGATCTTTTAGGTCCTCAATCTTTATTTGTCTATGAGGGCTTAAGGAGCTTTTCGAGAAACCATATGTTAATTGCTGTACCACTTTCTTTTGCGCTGATTTTTGGTTTTATTATTGCCGGTAAAATAATTTTGAGAAAAATGGATGAAAAAGATCGAAAGACTGTTTTTTTTGGATTTTCGTTTTTCATGATTGCTTTGTTGCCATTTTTAGGGCTTGGAAATATCACATCTCGTTATAGTTATTTATCATCAGTTGGATTTGTAATTCTTTTTGCATTAATGCTCAAAAAAACATATGTTTATTTGGTAAGCATTAGTGACAGATATATCGGTACGGCAAGCATTATTATAATAACGATTGTTTATCTTGCGGTTCAGCTATTTGGATTACAGAAAATTCATAGAGATTGGAAATCCGCAGGCGATATGTCTAAGAAATTTCTTATTTCAGTTGAACAATACTCTAAAGACTTTTGGATAAGGGATAGCTTACAATTTTATTTTGTAGGTCAGCCGATAAGGAATGGAGAGGCATGGGTATGGCCGGTAGGATTGAAAGACGCATTATGGTTTACATTCAAAAACCCAAATCTTGCGGTTTATACAGTTTCAGATATTAATTCCGCTCTTGATCAGGCGAAAGGCGTAGCAAGCAGTCATGTGTTTAGATTTGATCAGGAGGGGAATGTGGATGAAGTTGTTAGGGCAAGAAATGGGCAGATAGAACTCCTTAATCCGCGAAGATAAGTTGGCAATGAGAATGGAATGCAGTACAATAGCATTGAATAGTGAAAAAAATTGAACTTTTTCTTTTATTAGTTATTCTTGTTGGGGCTTTTGTAGTTAGACTGTATCGCTTTGATTGGCCGGTTGCGGATATTCATTCATGGCGCCAGGCAGACACGTCAGCGGTTTCCAGAAATTTTGTAAAAAACGGGTTTGATTTGCTTCGTCCAAAATTCGAAGATCTTTCTTTCGCAGTTTCTTTGAAAGATAATCCACAGGGCTATAGATTTGTTGAGTTTCCGATCTATAATGCTGCTCAGGCAGGGCTGTTTGAGCTCTTTGGCAAATTTACTCTGGAGGAATGGGGGAGATTGATAACAATTTTTTCCTGCTTAGCATCAATTGTTTTTATTTACCTTTTGCTTGCAAAGCATGCAAGTGTTCGTATCGGATTAATAGCTTCATTTTTCTTTGCTTTCATTCCTTATAATATCTATTACGGCCGAACTATTCTTCCTGATCAGTCAATGGTTGCAGCTCTTCTTGGCGGAACCTACTTTTTTTCAAAATGGATAGACCGACCCAAATTTTCAATTTTCAATTTTCAATTTTTAATCGCAGTAATTCTTATTGCAGTAGCTCTTCTGCTTAAGCCTTATGCTTTATTCTTTATCTTACCCCTTGCTTATCTTGCGTGGCGCCAGTTTGGGCTCGGATTATTTAAGAAATGGCAATTATGGCTGTTTCTTATTCTGGCAGCGTTACCATTGGGGCTTTGGCGCATATGGATGAATCAAGAAGAATTTCTTCCGGGAATTGCACGTAATGACTGGCTGTTTAATGGCGATAAGATTAGATTTAAAGGAGCATTTTTCCAATGGCTTTTTGCTGAAAGAATATCCCGGATCATCTTGGGTTATTGGGGGTTGCCCTTTCTTGTGCTGGGAATACTTAGGAAAATAAATAAAAAGGAGAACTGGTTCTTTTTCTGCTTTATCATCTCTTCGTTAACCTATATGACTGTAATGGCAACCGGGAATGTTAAGCATGAGTATTACCAGATTTTGATTATGCCAACACTGGTTATATTTCTCGCTAAAGGTATAGATTTTATTTTTGAAAGAATAGAGATATTTAGCCGTTGGGTGTCTTATTTTACGGTAATTGTTGGAATTGCTTTTATGCTGGCTTTCGGTTGGTACATTATTCGTGATTACTACAGCATTCAGCATCCAAACATTGTAATTGCGGGAAAAGTAATTGATGATTTGATTCCTAAAGATGCGAAAATTGTTGCGCCATATGGCGGAGATACGACTTTCCTGTATTACACTAACAGGCAGGGTTGGCCGGTTTTTGATCGATCATTTAAGGATTTTAAGAAGGCAGGCGCATCTTATATCGTCTTTGCCGATCCAATTCCCTCAGAGCTTAATTTGGAAACGTTGTTTAAGCCGGTCATAATAACGTCTGCGTATGCGATATTTGATATGACAAAACCAACTGCTCAAGGTTTGATAGAGCAAACAAAAGATTAAGATGAACATTCTTCTGATATCATCATATCTGCCTTATCCTCTTTTTTCCGGAGGACATATTCGTTTGCATAATTTAATAAGGGAATTAAGCCATAAACATAAGATAACCTTAGTTTGCGAAAAAAGAGACTATCAGGGAGAAGTTGAAATTTCAGAGCTTAAGAAGTTTTGTAAGAAAGTTGTTACGGTACCCCGTAGAAAACAATGGTCTTTGAAAAATATTCTAAAAACAGGATTATCAGCTTTACCTTTTCTGGTAATCGGTCACACGAGTAGAGAAATGTATCGGGAAATTCAAAGAGAGCTTAACGAGAATCAATTTGACTTAATTCACGTAGAAACTTCTTATGTAATGCAAAATATTCCCGTAACGGAAATTCCCGTTATATTGGTAGAACATAATGTTGAGTATTTGGTCTATAAACGTTTTGCAGATAAAGCTCCTTTATTATTAAGACCGTTTTTGTACGTTGACATTTTGAAGCTTAAATATTGGGAGGAGGCAATGTGGACGAAGACAACGAGATTGGTGGCAGTATCGGAAATTGAAAGAGAAATTATGAGTAAAATCAGAAAGGATGTTGTTATTGTTTCAAATGGAGCAGACATAACGAAGTTCAAAGTTCAAGGTTCAAAGTTCAAAATTAGTGGAGAAAAGAGGATTCTTTTTATTGGGGAATTTAAGTGGGTGCAAAATAGAGATGCAATCGAATGGATAATTAAAGAAATTTGGCCAAAACTTATGTCCGAATTCATTCCGTCGATGACAAATAGGGGTATTAAGTTATGGGTGGTTGGGAGGACTATTCCCGAGTCAATCAGGAAATTAACGAGCGATAAAAATATTATATTTGACGATCATGCTCCAAAAGAGACGGAGCTTATTTACCCCAAAGCAGATCTCTTACTTGCTCCAATTAGAATTGGGGGAGGAACAAGTTTTAAAATCTTGGAGGCAATGGCGTCCGGCGTACCGGTTATTACGACTGCACTTGGTAATGCAATAGGCGCGAAAGAAGAATTGGAAATCGTTATTGCAAAGAATACTGAAGATTTTGTTGTAAAAATTAAGAAAGTATTGGATGAGAAGGAATTTCATGAAACAATTTCCAGGAATGCAAGAAAGTTAATTGAAGAAAAATTCAATTGGACAAAAATTGCGAAAGACCTGAATTCTGTTTACGAGTCGGTAGTTCCCTATGCTTGATCTTTCCATTGTCATTGTTAATTATAACGCCAAAGAATTTTTAAAAAAATGCCTTATCTCTATTGTGAAAAATGCAAAGCATGTTTCATATGAAATAATTGTCATTGACAACAAATCTTCTGATGGCTCCACTGCGATGATTAAGGAAGAATTTCCTCAAGTCAAATTGACTGCAAACAAAGACAATGTGGGGTTTTCAAAGGCGAATAATCAAGGAGTTGGCAACTCGAAAGAAAGTAGATATATTTTATTTTTAAATCCGGACACAATTGTTCATGAAGGAGTATTTGGGAAGATGGTTAATTTCATGGACATACATAAAGATGCGGGAGCGGCAACGTGCAAATTAGTAATGTCAAACGGAAAGATTGATGATGCGTCGCATCGCGGATTTCCAACTCCATGGAACTCTCTTTGTCATTTTTCGGGATTGTCGAAAATATTCCCAAGGTCACGGATTTTCGCCGGATATAATCTTGGTTGGGAGAATTTTGAAAAAGTACATGAAATTGATGCATTGGCAGGAGCGTTTATGTTAGTTCGAAGAAGCGCGGGAGAACAAGCAAAATGGTGGGATGAAGATTATTTTTTTTACGGAGAAGACATAGATTTTTGCTATATGCTCAAGCAAAAAGGATGGAAAATTTATTATGTTCCAACAGTTGCCATAACTCACTACAAGGGTGTAAGCGGTGGAATAAAATCTGTTTCCAAAGAAATTACCACTGCAAGTGAGGAGACAAAAAAAAGAGCAACCAAGTGGAGATTTAATGCCATGAGAATTTTTTACAGAAAGCACTATAAGCAGAAAAACTCTTGGATTGTAAATATTTTGGTAAATATTGGAATTTCAATTAGAGAGAAAATTGCAGGAATATAATTTATGAAGATTGGCATCGACTGTCGGTTATGGAACGAAACAGGAATCGGGCGGTATATCCGCAATCTGATTATAAATTTAATAGAATTGGACGGTAAAAACGAGTATGTTCTTTTTATGCAAAACGAAGACCGCCCGAAGTTAAAAGTTAATAGTGAAAAGTTAAAAGTTGTTGGAGTAGATATTAAATGGCATACTCTTGAAGAACAGTTAAGATTTCCACAAATCTTGAATAGAGAAAATCTGGACTTGATGCATTTTCCTTATTTCTCCGTTCCGGTTTTTTACAATCGCCCGTTTGTTGTTACGATTCACGACCTTATCCTGAATCATTTCCCAACAGGGCAAGCGTCAACTCTACCCGGCCCGATTTACAATATTAAGCTGTTGGCATATAAATTTATACTCAATCAGGAAGCAAAGAAAGCGAAGAAAATTATTGCAGTTTCAAATGCGACAAAAAATGAAATTATTGATCATTTGAAAATTAATCCTCAAAAAATTACAGTGACCTATGAAGGGGCTGACGATAAAATCTCAAATTTCCCCACTTCGTCCCGCTCAGCGGGACTTCGCGGGGCAAGCAAAATACTAAATACAAAATATTTTCTTTACGTAGGCAATGCATATCCGCACAAAAATCTAGATAGATTGCTGAAAGCGTTTTCCGACCTTCGTCAGAATGATACGAAACTTGTTTTGATTGGGAAAGAGGATTATTTCTACAAAAGATTAAAAAATAAAGCTCAATCTTTGAGGCTTTCAGATAAAGTTATCTTTTTGCAAAACGTCAGCGATAAAGAATTGTCAAATTTATACCAAAACGCATTGGCTCTAATTATGCCATCCCTGATGGAGGGGTTCGGCTTGCCGGCTTTGGAGGCAATGGCGAATAACTGTTTGGTTTTAGCATCGAACATACCTTCATTAAAGGAAGTTTGCGGGGACGCCGCTTTATATTTTAATCCATTAAGTATTAATGAATTGGCGGATAAACTTAGTATGATTGCCATCCATAATACGGAGTATAAAGAATTGGAGGAAATAAGAAAAAGAGGAATTGAAAGAGCAAGAAAATTCTCTTGGCAAAAAATGGCGAGGGAGACATTGAAAGTTTATGAAAGTTGCGTTGGCTTATGACAGGTTAAATAAATGGGGAGGGGCGGAAAGAGTTTTATTAGCTCTTCATAAATTATATCCTGATGCTCCGCTTTATACATCTGTTTATGATAAGGAAAAAGCTCCTTGGGCTAGCGTGTTTGATGTAAGAACATCATTCCTTCAGGGTCTACCATTTACCATGAACCATGAACTATTTGCTACACTGATGCCTTTAGCGTTTGAAAGTTTTAATTTTGACGAATTTGATTTGGTAATTTCTGTGACAAGTGAAGCAGCAAAAGGAATTATTACCAAACCAAAAACACAACATATATGTTATTGTCTTACTCCAACCCGCTATCTGTGGAGCGGATACGGGGAGTATTTTAAAAGCTCAATTTTTAAATTTTTATCAAAACCTGTTGTTTGGTATTTAAGAGCATGGGATAAAAGTGCAGCACAGCGTCCGGATGCGTACATTGCGATCTCAAAAGAAGTCCAAACTAGAATTAGCAAGCATTATGGAAGAGAATCGGAAATTGTTTATCCACCGGCAGATAGCATCAAGCATCAAGTATCAAGTATCAAGTATAAAGAAAATAAAAACGAAATACTTAATACAAAATACATACTACATAATACAGGTAATTACTTTCTGATTGTTTCCCGTCTTGTTCCTTATAAAAAAATAGATTTGGCAGTTAAAGTTTTTAATAAGCTGAAACTGCCATTGAAAATAATTGGAGCAGGCGTAGAGATGAAAAAGCTAAAAGCAATGGCTGGACAGACAATTGAGTTTTTAGGTTACTTGACGGATAAAGAACTTGTAAGGTATTATAGTGAATGTAAAGCGCTGATTTTTCCGGGTCTAGAAGATTTTGGTTTAACAATTATAGAAGCGCAGAGCTTTGGCAAACCGGTTATAGCTTTTAGAGCTGGAGGAGCGCTTGAGACAATTCTGCAAGGCAGAACCGGTTTGTTTTTTAGCGAGCAGACAGTCGAAAGCTTAATAAGAGCAATAAAACAATTTAACAATTTAACAATTGACCCAGAAGATTGCGTTGAAAATGCGGAGAAGTTTAGTTTTAAGAGATTTAAGAAAGAATTTATGCGCACAATTGATCCATTGTTCGATTGTTCCATTGTTAGTAATTGAGCAATAGAACAATTGAGCAGTCATATAAATATGAAGATTGTTGTTTTTGCCGGAGGAGTTGGGACAAGGCTTTGGCCGCTTTCGCGGAAAAATAGTCCGAAACAATTTGAGAAAATATTAGGAGACAAGTCCACGCTGCAGCTTGCAGTTGATCGTCTTCGTCCTGATTTTGCGTTTGAAGATATTTATATAGCAACAGGAAAAAAATATGAAAAGATTGTCCGTCAACAGCTTCCTAAAATTCCAGCTCAAAATTTTATTTTTGAACCGGCAATAAGAGACGTTGGTCCTGCTGTGGGTATGGCGATGTCCGTTATAGGAAAAGAGCATCCGAATTCTCCAGTCGCAATTTTATGGAGTGATCATTTTGTCAAAAAAGAAAGAAGATTTCGTGAAGTTTTGCATTTCGCAGAAGATCTTGTTAGGGAAAATAATAGTTCGCTCATTCTTATTGGACAGAGAGCTCGATTTGCAAATCAAAACCTAGGATGGATCGAATTTGGGCAAGAGATACGGGAGATAAGAGGAACAAAAATTTTTGAATTTAAAAAACTGATTTACAGGCCAACACTTGAGCAGGCAGAGCGATTTTTGGAAGCTGATAATTTTGCCTGGAATCCGGGATATTTCGTTACAACACCCAAATTTTTACTATCGCAATTTAAAAAATTCGCCCCAGATTTGCATAGGGGAATAATGAGTATAAAAGATAAGAAAACTTTAGAAGTTGTTTATCCAACACTTGAAAAGATAAGTTTTGATAATGCAATTTTGGAAAAAATAGACCAGAAATATGTGTCGGTTATTGCGGCGGATCTTGGCTGGAGCGACGTAGGAGCATGGGAAGCGTTGAAAGAGGCATTGGAGAAACAATCAAACGAAAATGTTACAAAAGGGAAGGTTATAATAAATGACTCCTCTGACAATCTTGTTTTTAATTATACGGATCAATTAATTGTAGGGATTGATCTTGAAAAAATGCTCGTAATAAATACGGATGATGTAATTTTAGTTTGCAATAAAAATTCCGTTCCCAAAATAAAAAAATTGGTTGAAAAATTAGAAAACACACCGCATGAGCATCTTACGTAAGCTATGTTTAATGTGCGAGTGAATGGAATTAAAAAAAGTAATTTTTACCTATTTGCAAAAAGAGGAATGGATGTCATTTCTTCAATCTTTCTACTGTTATTTTTTTCTCCGATAATAATAGTTATATCCACAGCGATAAAGCTTGATTCAAAAGGACCTATTTTAGCAGATACTCCAAAAAGAGTTGGGAAAAACGGAAAACTATTTAAGATGTACAAATTCAGATCCATGGTGGAAAACGCCCATGAAATATTAAGAGAAAATCCAAAATATTCAAATCTATATGATGTGTACAAAAGGGGAAGTTATAAGTTGAAAGATGATCCGCGCATAACTCGGGTTGGCCACTTTATACGCAAACACTCATTGGATGAAATACCACAGGCTTTAAATATTTTAAAAGGAGAGATGAGCTTAGTTGGCCCCAGAGCTTATTATCCGGATGAGCTGCGTGATCAGCAGAAAAAATACCCTCATACAATTGATTCTGTTAAGATTGTGCTCTCTGTGAAGCCCGGAGTTACCGGATTCTGGCAGGTTTCAGGCAGAAGTGAAATAAACTTTGACAAGCGTATTGAAATGGACGCAACCTACGTTAAAAAAAGATCTCTTCTTTATGATCTTTGGATTATTATAAAAACCCCCTGGGCTATGATTTCCGGCCGCGGCGCATTATAGCTTTATTTATTGCTGTTGACAGGACTTAACTTTTTTGTTTATCATTAAGAGATGGAAGGATTCACTAAAATTAATTTGGAAACTGCCCCCTCCCAGCCTGTAGGCCCCAAAATTATTAACAATAAACCTAAATCTGGTATAAGAATAACTCTTCCGAAAAAAACATTAATTGTTCTTGGGGCTGTGGCTGCGATATTGGTTGGGTTTGGATTAATTCTTGTGTCTCCGGTGCAAAAAGTTTATTCAGATGCTAAAGCCACATTTTCCCAAGTGAAGATTACAGTAGATGCATTAAAAAAGCAAAATATTGTATTGGCATCAGAAGAACTTAACAAAACCAAAGAAAGCCTAGCTCAAACTCAAAAAAGTTTGGACGAAATAAGTTATCTTAAGCTGATTCCTGTAATAAACATGTATTACGCGGATAGTCAACACTTAACAAAAGCCGGGTTTTATGGTCTTTCCGCAGCAAAACTGTTCATTGATTCCATAGAGCCTTATGCGGATGTTTTGGGACTTAAGGGAAAAAAGGGCAGTTTTGTTGAGGGTACGGCTTCCGAAAGGATACGAACCGCAGTTACAACTATGGGCAAAATCACACCTTACATTGACGATATTGCCGCGCAGATGGAAGGGGCAAGAAAAGAAATAGATGCTGTTGATCCAAATCGTTATCCGGCTTTTTTTGGAGGAGAAAAGATTAAAAATGGATTGTTTCAGGTAAGGCAATTGGTGGATCAGGGCGTGACATTTGTATCTGATGCAAGACCTCTAATTAAAATTCTTCCAAGTCTTTTAGGTGACCCTAATGATAAAAAATATCTGGTACTTTTTCAAAATGACAAAGAACTTCGTCCAACCGGCGGATTTATTACGGCCTACGCTGTTTTTAGAATAGAAAAAGGAGTGATTCATGTAGACAGATCAGGCGATATTTACGCATTGGATAATGGAATTTCGAATAAACCAAAGGCTCCTGCGCCAATTTTAAAGTATCTGCCAAATGTTTTTGTCCTGAATTTAAGAGATTCCAATCTTTCTCCGGATTTTATTGCTTCTATGGATGCGTTTAACTCGCTGTATAAAAGAGCAGCGGGATATACGGATGTGGATGGAATTATTGCTTTGGATACCAATGTCTTGGTTTCGACAATTAAAATATTGGACGATGAGGTTTATGCGGGCGGAGTACGATTTACCAGTAAAGTTGATCCCCGCTGCGATTGTCCTCAGGTTATTTATGAGCTGGAACGTCTTATCTCAACGCCAAAAAGTGTTGATTTAAAAGTTACCACTCTTGCAGCCGTACAAGCTCAGAGGAAAGATCTTATCGGAACGCTTTTGTATGCAATTATGGAGAAAGCTCTCAAATCTTCGCCCAAGCTATATTGGGGACCTTTATTTCAGGATATGTTAACTCAGGTACAGCAAAAACACATCTTGTTTGACATTTATAATAAGGATGCTCAGAGCGGAATAGAGGCATTAAATGCTGCGGGTAGAATAAGATCTTTCGAAGGTGATTATTTGCATATTAATCAAGCGAATTTTGGGGGAGCAAAATCAAATATGTTCGTTACGGAGACTGTAACTCAGAATTACGAAGTAGCCGGAGATAAAACTATAACCAAGAAGATTACCATAAATTACAAAAATCCCCACGCGCCATCAGATTGCAATTTAGAGCGGGGAAACCTTTGTATAAATGCGATTTTGAGAGATTGGATTAGGATATACGTGCCATTGGGGAGTAAATTAGTGGATAGTAAGGGATCTGAGGTAAAAATGAGCACCTCAGATGAATTGGGCAAAACAGTTTTTGAGGGTTTTTTAACAGTCAGACCAAAAGGAGTAGCAACTTTATCTTTGTCCTATACTTTACCATTTAAAGTAAAGGATGGGTCTTTGCCTCTCTTAATACAAAAACAACCCGGAACAGGAGGAAATGAATATACGCTTCAAGTTAACGGTAGCAAAATTGACAATTTTAAGCTTTTAATGGATAAAGAAACAAAAATAAAACTTTAATGAGAACATACAAAATAGAAGGAATTGTTCTTAAAAGAAGAAATTTAGGCGAGGCAGATAGGGTTTTAACAATACTAAGCCGCGAGTCAGGTAAAATAATAGTTAAAGCTCCGGGTGTAAGACGTATTAAGAGCCGCAGATCTCCTCATGTTGAGTTATTAAATCTTTCTCAATTCACCCTCTATAAGAGTTCGAGAACTTTTATGCCTATAGTTACGGAGGCTCAGACTCTTGAAGATTTTTCTCCTATCAAAAGCGATCTTCACAAAATCGGATTGTCTTTATATATTTGCGAGTTAATAAATGGCTTGTGTGCGGACAATCAGGAAAATAGAGATGCTTTTTTCTTATTAAAAAATGTATTAACAAAACTCTCTATTGAAGAAAGTTCTAGTGAATTAGTGTCGTGTTTCGAAAAAGAACTTTTACGTACTTTAGGATTTTGGAGAGAGGCAGAACTGTTGGAGACTCCCACCTCCGCCAAGGCTTCCACCTTCGCAAACGCTTCGGCGGACAAGTCGGCGGGCAAGCAAGATTCGCGAACAGTTATGGAAAGATTACTGGAGAGAAAGCTTAAAACTCTCCGCGTTATACCTCTTTTCGCTTCATAATTCTTTTGTGTTATAATTTATTTAATGAACTCCTTAAACTTGATGGATAAGATTACAGCTCTTTGTAAGAGAAGGGGTTTTATTTTTTCGGGATCCGAAATTTACGGGGGCTTGGCAAATACCTATGATTACGGTCCGGCTGGAACAGAACTTCTGCGCAATATCAGAAATTTGTGGTGGGACACCTTTGTCCATAAACGTTCGGACATTGTAGGTCTTGATGCCAGCGTTATCTCCCATCAGGAAATTTGGAAAGCTTCAGGGCATACAAGCGGATTTGCTGATGCAATGATTGATTGTAAGAGCTGTAAACTGCGAATGCGCGCTGATCACTTAATCGAGGACAAGACTAGGAATAAAGTTGAGGGAAAAAGCCTACAAGAGTTGGATGAAATTATTAAAAATGATAAGAAAATAGTTTGCCCTAATTGTGGAAAACATGATTGGACGAACGTTCGGAAATTTAATTTATTATTTCCTGTTAATTTGGGAATCATTGAAGGAGATCAATCTTTGGCGTATTTGCGGGGGGAAACGGCGCAGGGAATGTTTATTAATTTCAAAAATATCGTTGATTCTTCTCGTGTTAAATTGCCATTCGGAATAGCGCAACTTGGAAAAAGTTTCAGAAATGAAATAACTCCCGGAAATTCAGTATTCAGAACTCTGGAATTTGAGCTGGCAGAAATAGAATATTTTTTTGATCCTAAGGAACAAGAGTGGGAGAAACTCTTTGAGGATTGGAAAAAATCCATGTGGGAATTTGTCGCAAAAACATTAGGTGTTGATGAGAAGAATCTTCAATGGAGAGAGCATGACGATAAAGAAAGGTCTTTCTATAGCAAGAAAACTGAAGATCTGGAATATAAATTTCCTTTTGGTTTTAAGGAGCTATGGGGACTTGCTTATAGAACAGATTATGATTTGCAGCAACATGCAAAATTCTCTAATAAAGATTTATCCATCGTTGATCCTCAAACAGGCAAAAAAATCATGCCTCATGTTATTGAGCCGGCGGTTGGCATTAACCGCATACTCTTGATGGTTCTTTCAGATTTTTACACTGAAGAAGAGGGTCGAATAGTCTTAAAACTTAATCCGAAGCTGGCTCCTTATAAAGCTGCAGTATTCCCGTTGTTGGCGAACAAATCTGAATTGGTTGAAAAAGCAAAAAAGATTTATAAAGATTTAAGCTTGCATTTCGTAACGGTATTTGATGGTAGGGGAAACATTGGTAAGAGATATTTTGCGCAGGATGAAGTCGGAACTCCGTTTTGCATCACAATTGATTTTGAAACTTTAGAAAACGATACTGTTACAATCCGCGACCGCGATACAATGAACCAGGAAAGAGTAAAAATTTCCGAACTCGCAAACCTCATTAAAGCAAAAATTATCTAATTTGCCATCTTGACAAAATCCTGACAATTTGTAGAATAGATTTGGCGTTATAAAAATTTATTCGGATGGCTAACTTAGAATTACCCCCTAATCGCCCGGAAATTGATAAAATTCAAGAAGCATGCGGTATTACAGCAGTTTTTAGTAAGACCGGAGAATTAATTTCCCCGATAACACCTTCGCTTCAGGATAGGCTTCAGCATAGGGGTTTTGATTCGGCGGGTATGGCAGCATATAAGGACGGGAAAATCAATGTTTATGTTGGACAGGGAGAGGTCAATGCGGTATTTCCCGAAAGTTTTAATTTTAAAGAGCGGGGATTAATTTCAGACAGAGCAATCGGTCATAACCGCTATGGCACAAGCGGAGGTGACGATAAAGATGATACAAGAGGTTGTCAACCGGCTATTGGAGAATATCAAGACAGGGAGATTGCCATTGCCTACAATGGAAATCTTCCTGATAAGGTGCGGCATGAGTTGAAATTAAGAATTCCAAAAGAATTGAGGGATAGCATGTTTGATACGGAAGATATTGCCAATGCGATAGTTTCAGCAAAGGGAGAAACATGGGAAGAAAAAATTGAAAACGGCTTAAATGGGGTTGATCTTGCTTATTCTTTGACAATGCTCACAGATGATGGCAGAGTTTTTGGTTTGAGAGGGCCTTCCGGAACATGGCCTTTGTGGTATGGGGAAACAGATGATAAAATTATTTTCGCTTCAGAGACAAGAGTTTATAAAGATGGGGACATTAAATGGAAAGAGGCAGAGCAAGGGGAATTAATTGAGGCAACTTCTAGCGGGATTTTAAAAAGAAAAATTTTCGAAGAGGTACCCCTTCTTCGTTGCGGATTACATGATGCCTATGGGGCAAAAGAAGATTCATTAATAACGGAAGGTATTACCTATGCGGATTTCCGTAGGGAATTAGGAAGAGAATTGGCCAGGGAGTGTCCCATGGATGTTGATCTTATCGTAGGAGTTCCGGATACGGGACTTGTTATGGCAGAGGGATATGCAGGGCAATTGAGGAGAAAATCCACAATCTTGATAGGAAAGAATGGGAAAACACCAAGAAGCTTTATTGCTAAAAATTTAGAGCAAACAGCAGATATTATAAACAAGAAATTCAGAGTAGACGAAGAACAGGCAAAAGGAAAGAGAGTGTTGTTGATAGACGATTCTCTGATTCGCGGAAAAACTATGGGAGGTCATCAGGAAAAAGGATTGAAAGGGGTTGTCGCCCGCGTTAGGGATGCAGGAGCAACGGTCGTACATTTAGCGCTTACTCTTTCCAAGTTTGTTGACGGATGCGATATGGGATATTACATTAAGAAAGGGCAGCTGGTAGCTATGGTAAGAGGCGATGATGGTAGATACGAAATACGATCTAGACAGGAAATTGCGGAAGCTATAGGCGCAGATTCTGTAAATTTCCTGAGTGTGAATGGAATAGAAAAAGTCTATGAAAAGATGTTAGGAGAAAAAAATATCGCTTGTATGGCGTGCATGGGTCAGCCTTATCCGCTTGATATTATTAAATCAAAAAAATTGTCTATAGAAGCTTCAATATTTGTCCGCTAAATTTATTTTGTTATTGACAAATGGCTCATTATTGATACAATTAATGTGTTAATGAAAAATAAGAATCTGGCTATTTTAATAATTGGTCTAGTAGTTCTAGTTGGTGGAGTAGCATTAATTTTGTCTTCCGGTAAAAAAGAAGCTCCTGCTCCAATTATTCAAGTGCCTGTTGAAGAAGTAGTTTCAGTGATGAAGCCTGAAGAAATAGGACTGTCTTTAACAACATCTAATGACAATAAGAAGGTAATTTTTGAAATTGCGGATACGAAGGATATTTCAGGCATTGATTATGAATTGTCCTATATGTCCAAAGGAGATATCCCCAGGGGAGCAATTGGCAATATAGCTATAAAACAGCCGGGGAAACTGGTTAAGCAGGAAATTCCTCTTGGTACGTGTTCGGATGTTTGTCATTATGATCAGGATGTTTCTAATATAAAATTAATTCTTAAAGTTACAAAAACGGACGGTACTACCTCTCAAGTCGAAAAATCCCTCACTTTCGGACAATAAACGTCCCACATGTTGAGTTTTAATTTCCCCAAGACACTATTGCAATCATTTTCCTCTTGACAAGTGGGAAAAAGTGGTACAAAATGATGATAAGTGGGACAAAGTGGGAAAAAGTGGTCCAACTTAAGAAAGGCAGGAATAGAAATGTTACTAGGACAATATGAGGGTAAAGTTGGAGAGAAATCGAGAACTGCTTTACCTAAAAAACTTAGAGAAATTATCGGAGAAAAATTAATAATAACTTTAGGATATGAAAATTCGCTTATTATCGTCCCGGAAGCAGGATGGAAAGCTCTTTTGGAAGGAACAGAAGGCAGACCGTTTATTGAGAAACCCGCACGGGAGACTCAGCGTTACCTTCTCGGAGGAGCAACCTTCGTTGAGCTTGATTCTAAAGGAAGGTTTGTTATACCTGAGTACTTGCGACGCTTTGCAAAGATTAAAACAGAAGTTGTATTCCTAGGATTGTCGCGGTACGTTGAGCTGTGGGATAAACAGATTTGGGAGGAATACAGACAGAACCTTGAAAAAAATATAGAAAATATTTCTCAAAAACTCATAAATAAAGAGGAAGTGAAAAAGAATGAGTGATTTTCACAAATCTGTACTTTTAAAAGAAACAATAGCCGGATTAAGAGTTGAGAAAAATGAAAAGTACATTGACGCAACATTGGGTGGAGGAGGACATAGCTTTGAGATATTAAGATTGGGTGGAAAAGTTTTGGGAATAGATGTTGATAAAGACGCAATCGCATATGTTAAGAGCAAAAAGCCGGAAAGCTTAACGCTGGCGAGAGGGAATTTTAGAGATATAGATAAAATTGCACTTTTAAATAATTTCGGTAAAGTGGCTGGAATAATTTTTGACCTTGGTGTATCCAGTCATCAGATAGACTCAGTCACGCGTGGATTCAGCTTCCAGAATGAGGGCCCGCTGGATATGCGAATGGATCGAGAGTTAGGGGTAAGGGCCCTTGATTTAATAAAAATTTTGACGAAAGGAGAGCTCAGTGAAATATTTACTAAATTTGGTGAAGAGACTCGTGCTTGGGCCATTAGTAACGCTATTGTCAGGGCCCGTAGCATAAAACCGATTGAGACAACAACAGACTTGGCAAAAATAGTTCTTGCAATAGGCGGAAAGAGCAAGAAAGTTTTTCAGGCGTTAAGAATAGCTGTAAATGACGAGTTAAATTCGATTTTAGAAGCTTTGCCGAAAGCGTTGGGACTTTTGAAAGAGAATGGAAGGTTATGCGTAATTTCATTCCATTCCTTAGAAGATAGAATTGTAAAAAAGAAATTTTTGGAATTTGAAGAGAAAGGGATGGGAAGAATTATTACGAAAAAACCAATTATACCAACGGAGGATGAAATAGAGGGGAATAAAAGAGCAAGAAGCGCAAAATTAAGAATATTTTCCGCCAAAGGCGGATCAGCCTTGGGCTGAGAAACATATGAAAAAAGCTTATATTTTAGTTATAATTTTATTAGGACTAGTTTTCTCTTTGGCTGTAGGAAGGTCAATTTTGCAAAATATGCTGTCTACGTCAGGAATCTTTATTGGCAAAGCTGAAAAGGAAATAAATTTCTATAAAACACAAAATGCTATTTTGTCAGAAGAGTTATTGATAGCATCTGCGCTTACGAATATTATTGAGAAAGCACATAAGTCAGGATTTGTCAGCGGAGATGCCTTAATGGTTATTAAAACATCAAGACCTTTAGCAGTCAGACCATGATCCTTGTATGAAATGGCGCTATCCTTTCGTTTTCTCATTTCTTGTCTTACTGTTTGTTCTTATAATATCCCGTTTGTTCTATTGGCAGATAGTTAAGGCAGAAATGCTTTCCGAGTTGGCGCTGTCTCAATATAGGGGTCTTATAAAAGTTTTACCAAAAAGAGGCGAAATCAAAACGTCCGATGGGTTTCCAATAGCTACCAGTAAAGTCACATATCAGTTGTTCATTAATCCTACGGAAATCAAAAACAAAGACCAAACGGTTTTAGCACTTTCTTCTCTTTTGGATATCACGAAGGCATCTGTGAGCGCTCTATTGTTGCCGGATAGATTATGGGTTCCTATAAAGTCAGGAATTGCAGCGCAGAAAAAAGAGGAAATTGAAAAAATGCAAATTCCGGGAGTTGGATTTGAAGAACAGTACACACGTTTTTACCCGGAAGCTTCAGCTGCCGCGCATCTCGTTGGTTTTGTCGCTGGAGATGGGACGGGAGTGAAAGGCTATGTAGGGATTGAAGGGTTCTACGAAAGACTATTAAAAGGTAAGGAGAGATACTCAGTGGAGCTCAGAGATTCGCTAGGAAGACCGATTATATCCAGTAGGACATCGTTGAACAATGGCTCGGATGGCGGAAATCTTTTTTTAAGTTTGGATAGGTCTGTACAATTTTTGGTAGAACAAAAGCTTAAGATTGGAATAGAAAAATACGAAGCGTTAGGCGGAATGATTGGGATAATGGATCCTCAAACTGGCAATATTATTGCAATGGCTTCCAGTCCCGCTTTTTCTCCGGCAGAATATTGGAAGTATGACGAAAGTTTATATAAAAACCCATTCATTACAAATACATATGAACCAGGTTCAACTCTTAAGCCAATTATAATGGCATCGGCAATAGATGCAGGAATTATTACTCCTCAAACTAAATGCAATATCTGTGAGGGGCCTGTTTCTGTGAGCGGGTATGAATTACATACTTGGAATGACAAATATTACAAGGATACCAACATGATTGGAGTTATTCAGCATTCAGATAATACAGGCATGGTTTTCGTAGCTCTTAAGCTTGGGGTTGATAGAATGATAGAGTATCTCACGAAGTTTGGTATAGGAAAATTAACGGATATAGACCTTCAGGGTGAAATAGCTCCTTCTTTTAAGCCAAGAAGCGCTTGGTATGATGTTGATCTGGCAACCACCGGATTTGGGCAGGGAATTTCGATTACTCCAATTGAGCTGCTGACTGCTTTTTCGGCTTTGGCAAACGAGGGGAAGATTATGAAGCCTCGTGTTGTAACAGCATTTGAAAATGCAAATGGAGAAATACATAAAATACCGACAAAAGTTACCAGTACGCCTCTAACTTCAAAAACTGCAAGAGTCATGACGGAAATTCTGGTAAATGCTGTTGAAAAAGGCGAAGCGCAGTGGACGAAGCTCAAGGGATATCGAATTGCAGGTAAAACAGGCACGGCGTCAATACCTGTAAAAGGACATTATGATCCCAATAGCACGATTACCTCTTTTATCGGCTTTGCTCCCGCAGAAAAACCCAAATTTATAATGCTTGTGATCTTAAATAAGCCTACAACATCTATTTACGCAGCAGATACCGCAGCTCCTATGTTTTTTGATATAGCAGCCGATTTATTAAGCTACTACGGCATTCCTCCAAACGAGTAAATAGCGGGCGCTATTTGTTATTAAACCAATAATTTAGTAAAATCGTCATAGGTATGGTCGAGCATAGAGAAGTTTCAAGATACGCACCGAAAATCGAGACAGTTTTCACATTAGATCAAGATAGACCATTTAATGTAAATAGGTCGGGTGCTCAATGGCGTCTATCAGTAAACAGGAGATACTTTGAGTCTAAAGGATTTTTCCCGGATGAGATTAAGGGCGCTGTCTATTTGGAGGAAGAACGTTTAGGAAATGAGATAAATGCTAGTTCACGATTCGCAATTGCGGGAATCCGCAAATGGCAAGATATTGGAAGTGATAATCAAAAAGTAGCAGCTTTTAAAGTTGTTTTTGAGAGATTAACGGCACTTCACTCGCTTGAGCAGACAGATTCTCAGAAAGCCGAACTTGCGCGGAAGTATTTGGAAAGAATTGCTCTTCAGTCTCCAGGTCCCGAATATACAGATCAATTATACAACAGCCTTTTAGTTGCCGGTTTAGATCAGAGCGTTAGTCCGGAGGCGAAAGCCGTAGAAACGGTTTATAGTAACCTTAAAAGAAAAGAAAAAATTGAAGGAAGAGATATCTCTCCTCTTGATGCGCTGGTTTCCCCTGATCTTTCCTTAACCTCAAAAGCCTCATGGTTTGAAGCGCGGTTTTTGCCAAGACTAGAGTTCTTGGAAAGCCAAGAGAAGCGAAAAAAAAAGCAATCTACACAGTCCTCGGAAGATGAGCAAGCAAAGAAACAAAAAACCCAGTCTCCAACGCCGTCTCCAACTCAAGATGAATATGAACAACATCGGGGACGAGAAGAAAAAGGAAAAGGCTTCCCAATTTTTATCATAAACCCTTCTTTTACTGGATATTGGGAAGAAGACAGTTATGACTTGATTGATGAACGAACAGGAAAGCTGGTGAAATCGCCCACTCAACGAATAAAAACCGCAACAGGAATACAGCAGGAGATTATTGAAAGTTCAAAGCGAACAATCAGCGGAAATTCGGGAACAGAACTGTTTAGTCTTCCTCTTGCACCCGGCTTTGGACTCACTCGGGAAGGGCTGATTAATTTAAAGAATCAGGGTATTGATGCATTTAGCGATACCGAGGGTCATATATATCTGAAGCCCTTTTCAAATGTCAAAATGTCAGCAGAAGTTGCCGCGAGTACAACGCCGGCAAATTTTGGCATTAACTCAACGGACAATGCTATATCGGAACAACCACTTCCAGGCGAGATTACCGATGAGCTTTTGAGAATTCGCAGCCTGTCGATGGATTCATTGGGGAAAATCCAACAATGGAAAGATTCTATCGGAAAGTTTTTCAAATACCCGGCAGATGATAAAGTAGAATCTATGTACGCCGAAGTAGACAATAGCGCTTCACGGCTAATTGCTATGAACAAAATCAAATTACTGGATTGCTACCTTGCCAGAGAATTTTTCCTCGCAGGTTTAAAGCGGCTTGACCTTCAAGATGTTAGTTGGAGAGCGGTCAATGGACATTTTATTGCCGTTTCTCAGAAAGACGGCACGGCCCACATCAGTTCGGGAACCGGCCATGCATGGGTAAAAATAAGAGTACAGGGAGAAAGAAACTGGATAATAGTTGATCCAACTCCGCCTGGCGATCCAGTTCATCAGGGAGAAGGGGCAATAAGTGAATCAAAAGAAATGACGTCTCAACCATTATCAAAAGAAGATCTTGACGAACTTGAAAAAGAAGCCGGCGATGCAGAGAAAAAACAGCCAGGTGAAACGCAAGACCAATACCTGCTGGAGTTTGCCAGAGAAGCGGGAATAGCTCCTGATAGAGCGCTAGAAATCCTTACTACCCTTTCTGAAGTTGATCAACTGAAAGATAGCCAAGGAAGAAATATTCTAGCCCGCCTCAAAGAACAATTTGATAGAATTATAGAAAAATACACGGTTATTAAGCAAGAGAATTTAGGTCTGGTTGAAATGAGCAAGGGGCAATCCCTCGAAGAACCTGTTTCAACCCTTTTGGATATTAGGGCGGGAAGTTTTGATCCGACCGGTTTTCAACGGAAAAGATTTGTTGAAGAAAAGGAGCAGTATTATGGTGGGTGGGACTTGGAGCTGATTGCAGACGGAAGCGGATCTATGAATGAGCCTTTAGGCGGAAGAGTAAAATACGCTGTTCAAAGGGATATGAGCTATCTTTTGCATAGAGCCTTACACCGTTTTTCCCAGGAGGCGCAGCGGCGCAAACTCCGCTTAGTTACCCCGTTAAAAATACGCAGCAGCCAGTACATGTTTCGCGGTAAAGATGTCCAGGAAATAAAACCGTTAAGCGATAAATTTACACTACCTCAAATGTCTCTGCTCTGGGAAAAATCTGCTGAGAATATCGGCGGCGGTACACCGGCGCATTTGGGTTTACAGGCTGTTCTTGATAGAATACCACCGGAAGAATCAGAGCTATTGAAAAATAAAAAGTTGCTGAAAGTAGTTGCGTTAATTAGCGATGGCGGTTATGATGATCATCAAAGGGTAGAAAATTTAATTAAGCAACTTGAAGAGATGAATGTTGTTGTTGCCGAATTTAGAATAACTGACGCACAATCGCTTGAGCAACTGCCGCAAAACGTGGCAGAAAAAGTAATTGAAGCGGCTAGAATATTGATGCCCCAAAAAGTTCAGAAAGGAAATAATGGCTAACGAAAATCCTCTACCATTTGATCCAGACAAGGTACCAGATCTGATTGGGCAGG
>MFPH01000033.1 GCA_001782645.1 Candidatus Levybacteria bacterium RIFCSPLOWO2_12_FULL_37_14
GAAAAAGATAAAATTTACAAGCGACAAGGGTTTCTGGGACAAAAATCCGGGATTAAAAAAAGCGTGACTAATATCCTGACCAATAATATCTCTTGCATGGAAAAAGAAAATCACCGCGGCAGGAAGAAAAAGAGATAAAAGGAAACGTGAGCGCTTAAATAGAATGAAAAGTAAAAACAAGATAATCGTTGTTGAGAAAAACGTTAGAGTATGCACTCGCGACAAAATCCCCAAAACAAGCCCTAGTAAAATCAATGTTTTGTGGGAAATTTTTTGCGCTTTTATTAACTTTGATAATAAAAAATATATAATAGCCAAACTTATTGCAAACGCCATTATCAAGTGCCGCTGATTTAAATACACATTCAAAGTGAAAAAAATAGAAATTATTGATCCATCAAATGGACCCTTATGGATATAATCCGGCAGCAGCCAAAAATCACGAAACGCTGATAGGGACAATCCTTTTTCCTTAAAAAAATCAATAAATGTAAAATTACTATGAAATACAAATAATATAACCGATAAAGCTCCCAATAATTTACTTTTTCTAAAAATTAATTGAGGCAGCTTGTATATTAAAAAGAGAAGTAGTGTAAACGACAAAATACTTATGCCGTTAAACGCTATATCTATACGCAATCCGGCTTTTTCCAAAAGTCCTACGAGTAAATCAAAATAATAATGGTATGGAAATGGTTTACCCGGAAAAAATGGAGATTCTACCGGGAAATTATTTCCCCAAGAAAAGGAACGGATGAGTGACAAATGAAGCCCAAAATCTCCTATCTGATGTCTTTCGATTCGAAAATCATGTTTTTCTTCGTCGTAACCAAATGACTTGTACATAAGCCAGAAAGAAAAGAGGAAAAAAATAATTAGAAGAAAAATTTCAAATTTTCTTTTTAATAACATAATATAGAAAAACTAATGCCGGAGGAATAAAGGAAATAATTTCTTTCATGAATGGTGTTTGTCCCATGTATGTCCCGGTAAACATATATGGAACATACCTCAAAAGCAAACTAAAAGAAAAAGCAATAGATGTATATAGTAATATTTTTTTATTTGGAACCAAAAAGGAAAAAGAGATAAACCAAATGGCATACCAAGGATAAATTTCTTCCCGAATTGGGGAAAGTAAAAACGCAACTAGCATTAGCAGTGATGAGGAAAAATAAACTTTTTCCCAATCAATTCCCTTGTTCTTAATTAGTCTCCAAACAACATACAAAAATACCGGAATCAGAAGTATGGTTGAATATTTTATTAAAATAGAAAGAATAAAAAATATAGTTCCTAAAAATATTTTTTTCTTGGCTAAAAGAAAAAAAGAAAGAAGTGCCAAGAAAATCATTACAATATCGTTATGGCCGCTTACCAATGTCTCTATGATTACAAGTGGATTAAGAGCAAATAAAATTAGAGGAATAATTTTTTTTGACAGTTTCCAAACAAGAAAAACTGTAAGAAAATAAAAAATTACAATAAAAAGTTTGAAACTAAAAAGCGTAACAATAAAATTTCCAAACCCGAGTAAATATGGCATCCCTGTTAACAGTATCCAAAATGGACCATACAAGGCAATCTTATTTGCAGCATGGGTAAATGCTAAAAGAGGATCACCCACAAACTCAATTGGCATAACCACATAGGGATTCTCTTGATAAAAAAATAATACTTTTGATGTTGCAATATAGTTAAAAATATCGTAAGAAAGCATTGCCGGATATGAAAAAAACAAAATGGCAGCTGTTATACTTAAAAGCACGAATATCTCTTTTAAATTAATCTTTTTCTTTACTCCTAAGTAAATGAAAATGCCATAAAAAATAAAAAAAATAAGAATAGCTGTTGTGTAAGAAATTGTAGTCAATAATCTATTGGAGAAAGCAAAGCCAGAATAGAAATCTTTTAGATACGAAAGGTTTGGATCAACAAATAAATAAGAAAAAATAGTGAATAAAAATAGAAAGGCAGAATATAAAAGAATTATAAGTTTTTTCATGGAACATTTTTTCTTATATTTATAGCTCTTTCTATTGTGGTCTTTATATCCAATGTCGTTGGCAATGCTTTTTCCGGCTGCCAATTAAATGTATCCGGAGTATCAACCTCCATTCTTTCAAGAGTTTCAATATGTTTCAACATTGCCTGCTTCAGAATTATCTTCTTTTGAGAAATATCCTTATTGTTATTTTTTGCTTTAGCAAGACTGAACAAAATATTAGGAAAATAAAAATCTGATTTTTTTAAAGCTTTATATCCCAATAAATATTGCTTGTATTCAAATAGTGTCTTTGCCTCAACCAAATATTTATCTGTCATTTTAAGATTGTAGTCAAATTGCCCAAAATCCCCGAAATACCAATATCTAGAAGCATTTTCATACAGGAGATGAAATTTGTAGGATAAACTCCCGGGCATACCGGACGGATAGGGTAAAACATAATTAGATTGCGCAAGGGAAACCTGTGGAAATAATAAAAATAAAATTATTATAAAAAAAATACGGAAAGCCATCGTCGTAATTTCGAATTTTAAATTTTTAATTTTGAATTTCGTTTATGCCATTCCCAAGCAGTTTTTATTATAGTTTCTAGATCAGAATGTTTTGGGCTAAATCCCAATTCTGTCTGAATTTTTCTTGGATCAGCAATTAAGCTGTCTGCATCTCCTGAACGTCTTTTCTCAATTTTTACCTTAAGAGAAGCACCGCAAACTTTGTTTATGGTTTCTATAAGCTCTTTATTTGAATATCCCGTTCCCGTTCCTACATTATAAAAGAACCCTCCTTTTTCCTTTTGCAATTTATCTATTGCTAAAATATGGGCTTCTACAAGATCTGCAACGTGAATATAGTCACGAACGCATGTCCCATCTTTCGTTGAATAATCGTCTCCATATATGCTGACCTCTTTATTTTCTAGGATAGCCTTTATTGCTTTTGGGATAATATGGGTTTCAGGATTATGGTTCTCTCCCGCTGTTGAATCCAATGATGCCCCAGCAGCATTGAAATACCTAAGACTTGCAAAATTTAACCCATGAGTTTTCTGATACCAGAGGAGTATTCGCTCAACTATCAATTTACTTTCTCCATAAGGGTTTGTTGGATTTTTCGGATGATCCTCGTTAATTGGAACCCTTATTGGATTTCCGTAAACTCCGGCAGTGGAAGAAAAAATAAAATTATTTAGATTATGCTTAATCATGCTCTCAACAATATTAAGAGAGGCATTTATATTGTTGTCGAAATAGATATATGGATTGGCGACAGACTCCTCCATCGATATATATCCTGCGAAATGAACCACTGCATCAAATTTGTTTTCCGAAAAAACATTCTCCACAAAATCCTTATTCTTTAAGTCACCGACGATTAATGTTGCTCTTAAATCTACTGCATCCTTATTTCCTCTTTCCAAACTATCTACAACCATAACTTCGCAACCTTTATTAAGAGACGTCTTGACCATAAGGCTTCCGATATATCCCGCGCCTCCAGTGACTAAAATTTTCATATAAAAAATGAATTAAGGCTGAAGATCAAACCACCAGCGAGCATATTCATTATACATTCTAGAAAAAGTTAAAGGCTTCCAGCCTGCTTCTAATATAGCAGAATTTGAAGCGCTTGAAAAATCCAATATGCCAATGCTGCTCAGCATTGGATACTGCTCTTTTTTAGTTTTGCTTGGCAATTGACACTTTTCCTTTAAACCTATCTTAATGCCTTTATCATCATGCTTATTCTTCATTTCCAAAAGCAAAAGGGTTGAAAACGCAGAGCCGTTATAAAACGAATTATATTTTGTCGAACAAGTATATAATGAAAATTTATTGTTTGGATACTTTTTTTCCAATTCCCTAACTCCACTATATATCCACATGCTATATGGGTCTTTTTTAAGTTCCGACATTGTTCTAGGATATGAAAAAAAAACAATAAGAGGTATCAATACGAAACCAATATAGGCTTTTTTATATTTTAAATTAATAATTGCAAAAGCTGTAAAAATAAATACAAAAGGCCGTAAAAAATTTAGATATCCGAAAAATCTTGGACCCCAATAATATCTCAGTAAAATAAAATTAAACAAAAATGCTGAGATAAGTATGATTAAATTCCTAGATAATTTCTTTTTCCATCCCAACCAAATTAAAGAAACTATGAATAAAATTATTATTATACCTCCAAACCATACGGGAACCCCTAGAGCATCCGACCAAAAAGAAGGCCAAAAATCCCGAACATAGAATAACCACCGATTGGGAACATAAATAGCATTCTTACCTTCCGTCAAATAAAAAAAGATATTCCTAGTTGTAAACCAATGATTATTCATCTCAAAAATTATCATAGGAATAAAGCTAACTATTACGCCTAATCCGCTGCAAACAAAATTTAACAATTTTCTTTTATAGATAAGAAGAGTAAGGGGGAGTATTAATAATCCGCTCATTTGAAAATGAAGATTCATCCCAATTCCTATAATAAAACCCAATAGAAAGCTCCACCATTTAGATTTATTTTTCGTTAGAAGTATTAAGAAAATCCAAATTGAAAGTACTGCAAATAAATTAGTATTGTTATGACTGGTCAAATGGGTTGCGGATATTATTTGCGCGGGAGAAATAGCAGCCAAAAAAGCAAGGACAAGGGCAAAAATCTTCCCACTTAAAATTTTTCCAATTTTGTACATTATAAAAATATAAACAACTGAAATAATGCTTAAATAAATCCACGGAGAATAGACAAAAGGGATCAGGAGATAAAAAATAATTAATTGATATGCATACCACGGTCCAAAAGTAAAAGGACCAAGTGAAGAAAAAGAACCGGTAAGGGGAAATTGCAACTGTCTTGCTCCCTCTATTCCAATTACTGCATCTCTGATTGTTTCTTCACCCAAGCTATATCTGTAAGGATAGTTATAAAACCTCAAGAATGCTCCCAATAAAAGTATTCCTAAGAAAATATAAATGTGCAATTTTCGTTTTTTTAAAAATTTGATCATAGAATTTTAAGATATTTAAGATAGGCCGCTGGAAATCTTAATGCGGAGAAAAACGAAAAAACAAATCCTGACCATAAATCTACAAACCCCTTATGTCTAACATATGTTGTCAAAAACCAATGAGTTGGCTTGATAATTAAATATCCAACCCCATAAGCTATTTTTATAAAAAAGTTTTTACCCCTCAGGTTATCTTTAATCTGCGTTGCTAAAAGATTGTTATATCTATCCCACTTTAGAAGATAAGATCCAAAATCCTTATATGGGTAATGCAGGAGGGCATGTCTTAAATAACCAACACGACCTGCAACTTCAGCCTGCTCATGAACATGCACTTGGGGAAGATGGCCCTTGCCTTTACGATAAATTCTAAGGGTATAATCAGGATATTGACCCCCTTTCATAAGAAATTTTCCTAAAAACCAATTTTTTCTCGCCACCCAATATCCATTAATGGAATTATCAATTTCCTTTATTTCTTTAATTTCCTGGGCAAGTTCCGGCGTAACTCTTTCATCCGCATCTAATTGCAAAATCCAATCTTTGGTGGCTAAATCTATTGCTTTTTGCTTATTGATATGAAAATTTGGCAAATTTTCCACAACAATCACTTTTGCTCCATATTTTTTAGCAATTGCTACAGTTTTATCCGTAGAAGAACCGTCAGCAATAATTATTTCATCAGCCAAATTTTTGACTGAATCCAAACATGCAGGAAGATTTTTTTCCTCGTTAAATGTTGCCAAAACTACTGATAAATTTTGCATTTATTTTTTATTATACATTCTTTTTCCAACCAATTGAAAAAGCATAAATCCTCCAACCGTTATTACGCTTACCAAACTTACGGTATCCGAAAATAGCCTAATCTTAGTTTCTTTAAAAATTATGCTGATAAAATGCTCTCCCTTGTCTACGCTAAAAGTAATAAGACCTCTATGATTTTGATCCTGAAACTCTATTTCTTGTTTTTTACCATCAACTAGAACAGTCCAACCAGGAAAATATAAGGTGTTTTCCAAAATGCGTACTTTGCTTGAGGCGATAACCTTATATTCCCTACTTACAATTTTTCTTTTAATCTCAATCACTTTTCCGTATCCGCTTATTATTTCTACTCTTGATTTGGGTTTTCTCTCCATGAATCTTACTGACCATATAGGAGCGCTTTCGCCGGTATCGGTGGTGCCATTGTAGATATCGCTATAAAAACCCTCTTTCTTCTGTAAAAACCCCTGAGCATGCCAATAATCTTTATTTACTGCCAATAATCCTACTATAAATATTAATAAAGCTATTCCTTTGTATCTATTTGGAATTACAAACAATAAAATTCCTCCCATCAATGCGCTCAGGAAAACAGTAAGTGAAAGAAGCCTCCATGGAAACTGAAATTTCTGTAGGATTGTAATCGCCTGCCAAATCGGACCAGAAGAAGAGGTCATTAAGAAAAGTGTCACTCCTAAAATAAGAAAACTTCCCAGACATAACTTCCATAATTTGTTTCTTTTTTTATACAAATGACAAGTTACAATAACGCTGGCAAATACACCTACCCAATGAATAATCCCTATTTGCTTACTAAGGGTTAGGGTGCCACCATAGCTCCACTGTCCAAAGAAAAAATCTTTCCATGCTACAAAACTCGTTAAATATTCTCCGCCACCCGTAACAATATCGCGCAATGTATATTTACCCTCCATAAATGCCGGTATCCAGAAAAAGGCAGAAAGCCCAAGACCAAAAAATATTAAACATAGAATATTGAATATAAAGTATTTCTTGTTAGCACATTGAAAAAATAGATAAAAAATGTAAATAAATATCAAGGGCAGAAACATAAGCGTTATTGCATTATGAGCTAAAATAAGACCGGCTAGAGAAAATAGTCCTCCTAACACATGCCAATAGGAATTTTTTTTCGAAAGCTTAATTAAAAAATAAAATATAAGGGGCGGAAAAATAAATGCAACATGTTCACCAATAGCTCCGCGGACATACAAATCAACAAATCTATAAGGAGCAATTACGTAAAGCGCGCTTGCGAAAAATGCTGCCTTATCATCATTTAGCAGCTCTTTGATAAAAAGAAACATTGCTAAGCCACTTAAAATAAATGATGCGCCAAAAACCAACTTTACAGCATCAATCAGAGTAAATCCGAAAAAATGGAAAAATGAAGCCAAATATGAAGGCAAAGGATAAAGAAATTCCAATATGGGATGTCCGTATCCCCAATTAAGATTACCCGCCCATCTGGGAATTATATTCCCCTCAGACAAATTCTGGTAGAAATTAGCAATACGGGCAACATGATCCTGGCCATCGTGGGTCAAAGGCAAACCCGGCTTAAATAAATCAAAAAGCGGGATAAGAGATATGAGTATTAATATCATTAAAAATGTATATTTTCTGTATTTCATTATCATTCTGCATTCACCCTCTTCTGAACAATGAAGCCACTGGGAAATTCTTTCGTCTCCAATATTGTACCAGCTTTAATTACTGTCTCAAGCCAACCTTTGTAGCTCCATAGCTTAGATGGATCAGGCTCCATAAGCAAATAAAAGATTCCTCTTTTTTCTTTATGGGGAACGTAATTATAATTTTTATTGCCATACCACCAAATTAAGTAATCATATGCATAAGTGTAAATAGGGGGAGTAAAAACTAAAAGACCAAATTCCTTTTCCTTTGCGTCTTTATAAATATAGTCAATTGCTTCAATTTTTCCTTTTATTTTATGTACGCCTCCAAAATCATTGAAATCATTTTTATAAAAAAATATAGTTTTATTTACAAAAGATAAAAAGAAAATAATATATATTGACACTACAAAAAATCTCATTATTTTATTTCTGAATAAATAGGTTAAAATAACTCCAAATAGAAAACAGTAGAAAATCATTAATTCCAAAATCCACCATTCCCACATGATTGATGGATAAAAAATAAACACAATGAATAAGGTTAAAGGACTAGTTGCAAGATATAGAACCAGCCATTTTTTTGTTTTTTTATTTCTTTTGTCTTTAAAATAAGAAACCAAACCAATAGCTAAGACCATAAGTAAAAATGGCCAAAGCAAATCAGCCATCTGAAAAGAAGAAAGGAAATTGCTCCTAAAAACATTAACATGATTCGTTATTAAATCGATTTTGTCTATTGCAGAATTTTTTTCATTATTCGAAAATAGATTAATAATTCCTTTTACGTTAATAAAATTATGTCTTAAATCAAATATAAAAAGACTTATTTGCGTAGAAAGAAAACTCAATAAACCAAGGATAAAAAATTTCAAAGATACCATTTTTTTAATAAAAAATAATGGGGAAATAATTAGCAGTTGAAGAAGAAGAGTTGCTCCCGTAGCAGTCTCAAAATTAAACATAAGTCCTGCTATAAATGTAACTAGGATAAAAAATTTACCCAATCCTTGAAAAATTTTATAGAGAAAAAAAACAAAGAAAACAGAAAGTAAAGATATTGCAAAAGGCGGCCAAATGAATCTGGATTGAGCTATAATTGCAGGAGACACGGCTATAAGAAATCCGATTGTTAACGCCGTTTTAGTATCAAATATTTTTCTTCCAAAGAGTACACTTAATGTAATTGTTAAAATTCCCATCATGAGCATGAATATCATTCCCCCATAAGGATCCCCTCTCCATAGATAAAAAGGTATTGACAATAAATAGTACCATCCCGGACCTTGGAAAAAACCTCCGCCCCCAACTTCCGTACCGATAAGGGCAGGCTTATGATTAACAACAATCTCCTTAACTGCTTGAAAAAAAACTCCTTGATCAAAACCAAAAAGATAATTTCCGCTAATTACCTCTATTGATCGCGGGATAGACCCCAAAATTACAATGGCCAATAGAAAAAATGTAAAATTCTTTTCTTTTATGAATTCCTTAAATATTTTTCTCATTTTATTTACCAATTCGTTTTTGCACAATGAATCCGCTTGATAATGTTTTTTCCCAGATAACAGTTCCGTCTTTTATTACGGTTTCCAACCATCCCTTGTACCAAAGCTCATCATTGTCTTTTTCTATCAAAAGATAAAATGTTCCGGCTTTAATATTGTCCGGCACGTAACCGAATTTTTCTTTCGCATGCCACCACAGAATGTAATCATAAGGATAGACATAAATAGGAGGACTAAAAATAAACAAACTGAATTTTTCTCCTTTGGCATCGCTGTATATGAAATCTATTGCATCTGTTTTTCCCCTAATTTTTGCTGTACCTCCATAATCCCGATAGTCATAGATAAAAACATTGATAAGAGCAGGTAAGGTTTTAAGTACAACAAATAACAGAAATAAAATATAGAAAAGATTTAAAAGGTAATTGTTTTTTTTAAAAGAAGATGCAACGGAATAGGAAAAAAGCAATATGTATGCTGCATTTAAAGCTATTAGATAGTAAACCCATATAGTATTTCTAAAAAACAAAAATACCAGAAAATAAACTGGGAAAAGTAAGAATAGAAAAGTAACGAATTTTCTAAGTTCTAAATTTTTTTCTTTATATAAATAATAAGCTGCCGGAATTAAAACTATTAGAAAAAGAATTTGCTGAGGCATTATATTTTTCGGAAAAACGTCCATAAAGGCATTAAAAAATGAGCTTATGTGATCAACGACAATCCTCTGCGACGGTAAAAAACTTGCTCCTGCTTCTTTAGAGCCAAACAAATATTTCGCGAAACCACCTATTCCCATAAATCCATGCCTTAACTCAAAAAGAAGCCCGGGTAAAAAAGCAATAATAAATCCTGAAAATAAAATTAAATATTTTTTTATATCTCTTAATTTAACTATGAAAATATAAAATAAAAATATAGAAACAGATAATGGAATTGAGACTGCAAATTGAAAATTATAAACAAATCCGGCAAAAAACGAAGACAAAAATATATATTTATTTTTCTTTTTTATTCCAAGATACGCAAAACAAAAGGCTAATAAAATAAATAGCGTTGAAGGGTTCGAATTCCACGTAAAGCGGGCTTGCGCAATAAACATTGGGGACAAAGCAAAAAGTAAACCTGCAATTAATCCTCCTATTGTTCCTAATACTTTTTTTCCGAAGAGGTATGAGAAAACAACGCTAAGAACGCTAAGCACAAACATCAAAACAACGCCGCCATATGGATCTCCTTTTGTCAGAAGGAATGGAATTGAAAGAAAATAATAGTATAACGGTCCTTGGAAAATTCCGTTTAATCCTGCACCGCCTGCACCGACTTCTGAACCGATAAGCGTAGGCTTATGATCAACTACTATATTTTTTACCGCTAAATAATCTCTGCCTTGGTCAAAACCAAATATATAGTTTTTGTTTAAAACCTCAATAGAACGCGGCAGCAAAGCAATGCATATTATAAAAAATAATAAGATAATTTCAAGTATTTTATTTATTTTCACTTGTTTTTTTCAACTACCTTTATGGCGATACTTTTATCCGGATAGTTAGCCTCATGAATGGTTTTGTACACTTCTTGAAAATCAAAGGTAGATCCTACCAATAAAATATTCTTTTCTTTTTCCAGATCATAATCAAATTTTCTAAATTCAAAATTGGCAAATTTATTTATGCCCTCAATTTTTCCGGACGCAGTACCGCCCTCCTTTAAATACTCAGCAGGATCATATTTCAAATAAAAAAGAAAAAACATATAGGATTGATCCAAAGGCGGCGTATTGGAAACTATTATTTTATTATATTTTTCCTGAACACCGGAGATATAATGAACCATGTCCTCATATCCGTATTGCCAATATTTTGCATGGAAATAATTTTGCTGAACAAAATATTGATTAAGGTAATATGAAAAATTAAAAATGGAAAATAAAAAAGAAAAAGAAAATATTAGATATTTTATTTGGAAATTTGAAATTTGAAATTTGAAATTTGAAATTTTCTGCAATGCAGAAATTATTCCTATGGCTGTTAATATTTGAAGAATTGGTAAAAAATTAATAGTTCTAACAGCATGAGGAACATCATTGGTTATTGACGCTGGAATAGGTACAATCAAAAACCACAAAGCCATAAATAGCTTTACTGCTTTATCGAAATTACCAAATATTAACATATAAATACCTATTAATAAAAATGGCAATTCAACAAGATACATTAAGCCCATTCCAGGAGCGTGATGGCGGGCAATATCACCTTTTATAAAAAGCCAATTAATATCTAAATGGGACAAATAACCATTAACTACGTATTTTGCAAATTCTACCCTACGATTATCCAAAAATAATCCCAAAATATCATTATTTACTCTATCTCTTACGAGTTTTTCCGTATTCGCTTGAATTATTGAAGAATTAGAAAAAATGCTGACTGTCTTAGCTCTGGAAAGTGCATCCTTATTGGTCAAGGTAAAAAGAATCAACGGCAAACAAATAATTGTAAAAATTATGAGCGAAGTATATATGTATTTTTTTCTTATTGAAAAAAATTCTTTTCTAAAAGCATATATAAGAATCGCTATCAGGAGAGGAACGAAAACTTTTTCACTTTGATATGTATGAAGACTCAACCCTAACATTAAAGCACTTAATAATAGAAACCATGGTTTTTTAAAGGCTTTCAGAAAAAATAATATTCCGAAAGCATTCAGAGCTACGCCGACATTTGCCTCAAATGCAACTCGGGAAAATTGAATATGCCAAGGAGAAATTGCCAAAAGGAAAGTTGTTAACAAAGCAATATTATTTTTTTTAAATAATTCCCTAACCAAGAAAAATACTGCCAGAACAGTTAATATACCGAAAATCGCAGAGGGTAATCTAACCGCAGTCACATTCAAACCAAGCACGCTTATTGAAGGCATTACAAGATATGCATACAAAGCGGGCTTATAATCATCAAAAGATCTCAGAATAATCGGTAAAAATTTGCCATATTCATCGCGACCGCTTTGCAAAATTGAGTACGCATTGTAACCTAAGGCAACTTCGTCCCAATCCGGAGAGGAGGGAACTTTTCCCAATTGCCATAACCGCAATATTGAAGCAATTATAATAATGAAAGTTAAAAATATAAATATTTTTTTATTCATATGCAACCAGCGCAATATTACCATTCAATATGCTAAATGTTTTTAGTCTATTTGCTTTTTCCGGCACATTATTAGGAGTTTTAATGAAAAGATTTTTAGTGCCGTTTTTGTTATTGATTTTAGTTACGTCATTTAAAAAATTGTATTTCCCGAACCTATCCACAGTTACGAATCCAAAAGCATCTCTCCTAATAGCGCTATCTTTTCTGAAAATACGGGGATCCGTCTTTGTATGAAATAAATAATAAATATAAGGCCGCCCCATGTCGCTTGTTATATAAATATTGTCAAAGTTTTCCTCAACAGATTTTACATATCTTATTGAATCTTTGTATCCGTATTGCCATTCACCGGAAAATTCATAAGGATAATGGACAATGTAATTACGGAAAAAATAAAATAAATTAGCAAAAAGGAGTATCCCTACGAAAATAATTGCAGCTTTAAAAAATTTCCCATACCTTTTTATGTAAAACAAAAATTGAGAAAAACCATAAGCTGCAAAAATTTGAAACGTAGGCAAAGTTGTTTCGACTCTTAACGCATGAGGAGTTTCACGAGCAGTTGCCGCAGGAATAATGCCTATCAATAACCAAACCGGCACTATCCACCAGTATCCCTCTTTTCTTTTAAATAAGAATAATATTCCTGCAATAAAAAATGGCAAATCCCAAAGATACATTTGCCCAACTGCTTGTGTGGAAAATTTAGGATTTCCATCGCCTCTGATAAAAAGAAAGCTGGGATTAAGATTGTCAAAATAATGTTTTAAGTAAGAAAGAGCATATCCAACCCTCCTATTATGTATAATTCTTGACCACTTACTGCTGTCATTTATAATTTCCTGATTGGAAGTTTTAACAACATCAATATCTGTAAATATATTTACCTCTTTGAAACGAAGACCTGCCTGAGGAGAAAATAAAAAGCCAAGAGTAGGAAGAATTAACAAAATTCCTGCTAGGATTGCTATAATTGTTTGCTTTTTATTTTCAATAAGTTTTTTCCTAAAAACGAGTCCCAAACACAACACCAAGAGAGGCGTAACAATTCTAGCAGTATTAAAAGTGTACATTGATAGTATAAAAAAGACGATTGAAGCAACTATATGCCATTTTTTTTCCTGAACTCCTGCCAAAAATAACCAGATACCTGCAATTATAAAAAATGTCGCTACGTTTGCTTCAAATGCGGCACGAGACAACATTATGTGCCAAGGGGAAATAGCCAAAAAAAGCGCGGAAAGCAAAGCGTACATTTCTTTTGATTTAGAATTCCAAAAAATTCTTTTTGTTAAAAAATAAGTAACCAAAACTGTCAGTACGCCGAAAAACGCCGAGGGAAATCTGGTTGAAAATTCTGTTAAGCCAAACAATTTAATAGGGACCACATCAAGATATGCATACACCGGAGGCTTGAAATCACCAAAAGACTCAAGGTAATCAATAGGCAAAAGTCTTCCAAATTCATCTCTTCCGTCTATCCCCAAAGAATAGGCATTATATCCCCATGCTGTCTCATCCCAAGTTAAAGATGGCGGATTTTGTCCAAGCTGCCAAAACCTCAAAAATATTGACAAGGCTATGATCAAATACAATAAAATAATTTCCCGATTCAATATGCTTCTCATTCAACAGAAAACGCGTTAAATATTACCCTAATACCCCCCGGATCCTTAAATTCTTTAAGGGGCAGAATGTCTTTAAGCTTTGTGCCACTTGTTATAATCAATGATTTATCTGAAAAGTATTCTTTTGGATCCTTAATCTTATCAAGTGCAATAAAATTACCAAAATAAAATTTACCAATCCTCATGATCTTTGCTCCCCTATATTCTTCTTGGTTTAGGTATGCTTTCTGAAATAGTACAGGATCTATTTTAAAATTAAATGCAAACATGCTTTCCCATCTGCCATCGATAAAAATTTTCTCATATTTACCTTCATTCAAAAAGGCATATTTTAATGCATCATTTTGCTGTTTTGCCCATGATTCAGATGCGTATACAGGATAATCAAAAAAATAAGTAAATAAATAGCTTATTACAAATATTATACAAGTAACCACTAGGCTTAGTCTCGCTGTAAAACTAATAGGAATCTTAAATTTTTTTATATAATTCCAAAGCCAAACAATTCCGATTGATGAAAATATTATAGGTACAGGCAAAAGCAGTACGGAACGATATGGATAATTACCAGTGGTTATTCCTCCTGGAATCGCTCCAAGCAAAATCCAGGTTAAGAGAAAAAAACCTATTTTTTTGTTTTTCGTAAAAATAATAAAACAACCTAAAAAGAAAAAAGGCAATTCGAATAGATGGAATTGCCCATGCTTAGCAACCGACTGCTGCAAGTTACCTTGCCCATTAAGAAAAAACCAATTCAAAGAAAATATTGAAGAATAGCTTGTTTCAAATCTCCCCAGGGCAACAGTAGCTTTGTTATGAAAAATGCTACTTAACCATAAAGGCGCCTTGGTTTCATTGCGTTCTCTGTTTACCGTTCTTTCTATTCCAGTCTTGTCAAATATGCTTACGCTATTATAATCTCCCATTTGCCCGTCAAAATACAACACTTTCAGAATTAAAAGGAAAGACATTCCAAATATAATCAAAAAATACATGAAGTATTTCTTTATTTTAATCAAATCGTCTTTTTTATAAAAGACTAGAAGCAATATGAAAGGGGGTAAGAAAACTTTTGGTGCGTCATATGAGAAAAGTGACAAACCAAAAGAAATAGCAGACAATATATATAAATATCTATTTTTTTCACTAGCATATAAGAACAACAGTGTGCCAAGACAAACAAAGAAAAGCGCAATTGATTCAAGTAAACCTTGGCGTGATATGTGTATTGCCCATGGATTTACCGCTATTAAAAGCGCAGCTACAGCAGCAACTCCTTTTGATCTAAATAATTTATTAACGATTAAAAAAAGAATAGGAACCATCAATACCCCAAATATTGCAGAAGGAATTCTTTCAACAAAAATATTTAGACCAAAAACTTTAATAAGCGGAATGATCAAATATATATAAAGAGGCGGATGTGTGCCTCCTGAACTTTCTTCTAAGGCAAGTAAATTAAAACTTCCATATTGCGAAAGACCTGTTTTTAGGATACTGTATGCTGAATATCCCGTATCTGCTTCATCCATATGAATTCCAGACGGAATTTCTCCCAATTGCCAAAATCTGAGAATTAGAGCCAAAAGGAGGATTAAAAGAAGTGGAAAGTGTTTTTTAAACATAATTTGGAATCAGAAACATAAAGCTAAAAACCCTCGATTAGCTGTTTAATTATACTGTTAATATTTTTTTTATTCTACTTTATATATACTAGCAGCACTGTTTTCAAAAACTTTATGGATAGAGTCCATTTTTTCAAAAGATAATAGCGGATACGGACTATAAATAAAAGAAATTTTATTATCTTTTAAGCCTTGCTTTACTTCTTTTTGTAGATTTGCATATTCTCTGGATTTATTTAAAGGCAAATTGTTAAGTAAAATGATTTTACGGATAAAATCAATTCTAGGCTTAACATCAACTCCCGTAAAATCAATATATTCGTTACTAAGATAACTTCTTTTATTACCAAATGCTACAATCGCCGGCGACGACCCACTATACCAGCCCAGTATAGATTTTTCCTTATCATTTACTTTTTTATCCGGTATCTCTATTACTGTCTTATTATAGTGTCCTTCTGATTTTAAGAATTGCATTGCTTGAAAATAAGGATCTGATAATGATGAACCACGAGAATGAATGGCATTAAAATAACTTTTGTAAGGCTCGTAAGCTGAGGGCAGCGTCAATAGTATAATTACGACAAAGAAAACAATTTTTATTATTTTATTAAAACGAAGATCAAAAAACGCACGGAGTCCAAATGCGGCAAAAAGAGAAATGAAAAACAAGAAGTACCACGCCATCTGAATTATTTCAAATACTTTCCCTGATTGAATAAAAAAGAGCGGGATTAAGATAGATATTGACGTCATTATTAAAACAGTTAACGCGAAAAGCGACGGTTTCTTGTATTTTTTCAATAGAAACAACGATAAAAATAATAATCCAATAAGTCTAGTGCCCAAATTACCAAAGAAAAAAACATACCAGCTATACAGCTCTGTCTCTATTATGCCTTTTATTACAGAAAGTTTTGTATAGGTATACATTTTTTCTGCATATCCATACCACGGCATATTATCTATAAGCACACTATGGGGAGCCCAAAACGGCGCAAAAATAAGGACAGACGAAGGATCTCTAAGAATTCCGTATGTAGTGGCAAATAAAATACCAATAAAAAAACACGCAATAAGAAACATGAAATTTTTTTTTAACAATTGTAAAGGCGCAAGGAGCAATAAACTCCCAAGCAATATTATTCCCGCATAAACTTTAAACATGCTCACAAGTCCGATGCATAAGACGATGGGAATTAGCCAACTTTTTTCCTTAGTTACAAAATATTGGTAAAAAGCAAAAAGAACTGCGATAATAATGACAATTGAAATTGCAAAAGGCGGATTTATAAGCGCTGTTGAAGGCTGTTGTATGCCGAAAGCGCTATCTAAGCTTAAGTTTTCATGTCCCCTCAGTTTTAGGATAAAAGCAAAGCTTCCCCCAAACTGAGTTAAAAAAACTGCCCAGAGAGTAATAGCTACCCTCTTGCTCCAGACATACATAAGCGAATAAACCCCCAATCCCCATAACAAAGCTATAAATAATGGGAAAAAATGAAAATATAATGAAAGAGGAGAAATGAAAAAAATATTACTAACTTTTGCTAAAATAAAATTGTAAAAAAAATGATAACCTCTTAAGGAAACTCCTGCGAATCCGGGATTATCTGGCGGAAAATTAGCCTTCAGTTCATTAATGAGAGCCAAATGCCATAAATCATCCCTTCCATATTTAATGGTGTTATCATAGACTCCAGATGTTAGCATGCTAAGACTAAAGATGATTGCCAAAATAAGTACTATAAAAAGAGGTATTCGATGACGCTTGTTGATACTTCTTGGAATCCATTTCTTACTTTTAAAAGCGAGGAAACTGACTATCAAAAACAAGGGTAAAATAATAATTTCCAATTTTAACCAAGAAAAAATATAGGAAATTAATGTAAACAACATCACGCCTACAACAAAAGGAAGAAATAAATCTTCCGGAGAATCAAGAGAAAGTTTTAATTTTACCAATAAAAACTTTCCAGGCAAATAAAAGAAGATTAAAATGGCAAATAGAAAAATTGTTACTTCCAGCAAGGGATGCATAAGATATTAATCTACAAATCTATATTTCAATAAACTCCAAAGGGCAATAGTCCCGTCTCTAAATGTATTTAACTTTTTGCCCTCGTCGTATCCTCTTGGCTTTGTAGAGATTGGAATTTCCAAAATTTTATATCCTTTTTTTAACAATTTCGCTGTGATTTCAGGCTCAAACTCAAAACCTCTGGCATTTAATTTCATATTTTCCACAGCTTTTCTCGGGAAAAGTTTGTAACAGGTTTCCATGTCTGTAATCCATTGTCCATATAAAATGCTCGTTAATAAGCTTAAAAATTTATTACCAAGATAATGAAGCAGAAATTGGGGCGTTCTTTCTTCTCGAGAAAAACTTGGTAATCTATTAAGACGGGTACCATAAACAACCTTGCTTGTACCGTTTAAAATCGGCTTCACAAGTTTTCCTATGTCTTTCGGATCATATTCTAAGTCTGCATCCTGAATTACGACGTATTCCCCTGTCGCAGTCTCAATTCCCGTTCTGATAGCTGCTCCCTTGCCCTGATTTTTTGCATGAGTAACGCTTTTTACTTCCGAATGGTTTTTGACAAAATTTTCAATTTCATTTTTAGTTCGGTCTGTAGATCCATCGTTTACAATGATTACCTGTTTTATTACATTGTCCACATCAAGTCTATTTATTTTTTCAAGCATTTGCGAAATAGTTTTCTCCTCATTAAAAACAGGAATGATAATGGATAATTTCATCATATTCTTATCCTACGAAAGATAAATTGATCTTTTGTTTTGTATGTTAGCTCATACTTGGTGTCATTTTGCAATAATTCCAAAATGCCATGAATATCTTTTATTCCAAAGAAATTGTTTGGATTTTGTCCAGTCCTTACATCCAAAATAACATATTCAGGCTTATAGCTTTCGTAATCACGTGTTAAAAAAAATATTTTTTGATGAGTAAAATGCGGAGCTAAATTATTTTGGGTCATAACTGAAACTTCAGCCGGTATTCTTCCAATTAAATCATTTAAAAATGTGAAGTCTTTAGTGTGCTTGTAAAATGCCGGATTGTACGCTAAGGCAAAAGGACCATGCAGCTCGAATCTATAAAGGAACAGCGCATTACCGATAATTAGCATTGCCAATAAAGGCACCCACCTGGAAATAATTTTTGTTTTTTGTAAACGTTTTAATGCAAACATACTTGAAACTGCTAAAATCACTGCACTTTGCGCATTGTAATGCAATCCCATATCCCATCTCGTACAACATGGACTTCCAATAAATCTCGTTGCATAATCCTGCAAAAGCAACAACCAAAACTCCGGAGCCAGAAAAGAAAGAAAACTAAAGCTCCACAAACTATAAAATAAAGTTCTTTGTTTAAGAGGATTGTCAACAAAAGCTTGCACATTATCAAAAAGATTTGCGCTTAAAGAAGGCATGTACAAATAAAACCCATTCGAAAACGCAGGTATAATTACTTTTATACTCAAATATCCCCAAACAATTGACAGGAATATCGTAATTAAACCAATTTTTAACCATTCTCTTCTTAAGAAAAAAATTAATATTCCTATGCTTATTCCTAAAAGAAAAGTTGATTCTTTAAACCCTAATGTAATAATAAAAAATAAAAAATAATACCATCTTTTCCGATGGACAATCGCCCAAAACGTAAGCATGAGAGGCAAAGTCATAATAGTGAGCTCGTGAAAATCTGAAATAACCGCATTTTGAAGTCCTAAAAAAAATAAATAACAAATTAATACACACAGAGCTGATAACTTATTTTTCAGAATGCCTATTCCAATTTTATACAAAATTACCCCGCTAAATCCCACAGATATTGCCTGAACAACTAGAAGCATCTCGCTCTTCGCAGTTAACCAATAAAAAGGCGCCAATAAAAAAATGCTAGGACTAAAATGATCGGCAAATATCCATTTGCCTCCGACAATAAGATGCTCAATTATCGGAGCTCTCAGCTGGGAAACTTTCCAAATTGCCTGATCGAAAATACCAAAATCATAATAGAAAACTTCATATTGCCAAAATCTATTAACGGACACTAAAATTCCGGCAATTGCGAATAAAATACAAAGAAGATAAGAAAGTAAATCTATATATCTTTTTTCTGTTAGCAAAAAATTCCAAATTTTTTTCATACAAATTCTTTAAGTATCTCGCTGTCTTTTTTGAGGAATAATCTCTGACTATTAAAACTAGAAGCTATAATTTTTGGTGACAATAAGAAAGCATTGAAAAATCCTTTGAAAAATGCTATATCGCCTTTCATAAATGCTTTTATAAAATAATAAGGAAGCCACAAGAAATGGGAAAATTGTAAATTTAGATCCGTTGCATTTTTCCAAACAAAAATAAATTGATTCCTGTACGCAATTGTTTTTACTTTAAAATTTGAATAAGAACTTTTTATTGCTCCTTTTTCATGCTCATGCACTACAACGCTTTTGGACTCAAAAACTATTTTGTATCCGCTTTTCAACGCTCGATACGACAAATCAATATCTTCCCAATAAAAAGGATTGTACAGCTCGTCAAATCCTCCAAGTTTTTCCCATACGGACTTTCTAAATGCCCCACTACCACCATTGACCCAAAGAGTGTCTGTCCTATTAACTTCCCCACGAGAATGGATAAGAAAGCCTCTTTTCCATTGTCCAACCCCTCTTCCCCTTAATATTGTTTCGTCACCTTCGATACTTTTATCCATGCAACCAACGGCAAAAATCTTTTTATCTTCAAAATGTTCCAAAAGAGGTTTTAAAAAAGAATTTTCAGGAACAACATCTGTATTTAAAAGAATAACAATTTCTCCTTTTGCTTCCCTAACTCCCTTATTTACGGTTGAGGAAAAACCTAAATTTTTTTCATTTTTTATAACTTTTATCTTCGTTTTAAAATTATTCAGCTTTTTCAATGATTCATCGGTTGATGCGTCATCAACAACAATTACCTCTGCATTCCCTGCGGATTCCAACACTTTGGGCAAATTTTTCTCCAAGATGTTTTCCCCGTTATAATTTGGTATAACAATGCTTATATTCATATTTAAAATAAAGAATTATAAAATTCTACTCTATGTTTTCCCGAAGGCACAACAACTCCTCTAAAATTATAGTCTGTTCTATATATTTCCGCTTCAATTCCATCTACCATCACTTTCCATGTGGTATAAAAACTGTCTGTCAAGACCAAGAATCCATCTCCTGTATTTTTTGTATTTATAACTATTTTATTTTCTGAATATTGAGCAATCTCTGCTTCTCCTACTTTCCACCTTAGAGGTGAAACAGATACGCCACCTTGGGCAAGCTCGATAATTGCCGTATCTCCGGGAATAAACGAATCATTGAACATTAATCTTATTGCCTCCTTATTATCCCTAGCGTGTGTTATTTTTGAAACAAAGAATACGCGGGGCAAGGCTTTTTTATTTTCATATACCCTTGTTTCTCCCTGCTGAAAAACCCTTCTAAGTTTGGACGAGTCTAGCTCTGACAAGCTTAGAACGTATTTAACGCCTAACAAATCTATTATTTTTGAATCATAATTATGCGGGGTGACAATCCGATTAAAGCCAAATGGAGGAATAATATCTGCCTTTTTTCTTTCCGATGCCGCAATTAATTCCCCGTATCTTAAAAGATACAAGGGATCGTAACCATCAACGCTTTGCAATCTGTAAATAGCGGAAAAATTAGGAGGAAGAATTTTCGAATCTGTTGTCATAATTCTGGAATTTCCTAAATTTTTTTGCAAAAAAGTAATTGTTTTTGTGGAAGGAAAAAGATAAGAGCTTTGGGTAAACGGAGTAAACTTCCAACCGAAACGAAACAAGTCGAATACCGTAAGCATAACTATTCCAATACATACCATCGTTGTAAGCTTATTTCTCTTTTGAACAATTATCAGAACAAGAAATAAGGCTGATGAAGTTATTAAAAGAAGTGTGGGGAAAAATAAGTTACTTTTTACAACTGACAAATGTTCTTTGGGAATAAAAATCCAAAGACCCGCTAAGATAATTGTAATAAAAATCAGAGGATAAAATACAGTAATTTTTCTTTTGCTTTTGAGTAAATAATCAAAGCCTAAAGCGGATAAAATAGCCAAAGTAAAATCAGCTACAAATAAAAGACGTGTTGGTTGAGCTGTAGCAAGAAAAGGGATTTTTAGAATATACGGAATTTTTGCAAAAAAAGTTGGAAAAGAAAAAATTATACTCAGAAAAAAAAGTGTTCCAAAAAATAAAGTTTTCCTATCTCTTCGATAAAACATAACAAATAATGCCAGGATTAAAGGAACGATCCCCACATATCCAACAAGCTCCCCATAATTCCACACTCCCCAATAATTGAGGGTTGTAGGATTGCCAAAAAAATCAGGAGCGATAAATTGGATAAGATGTTGCCATGGAACAAACCAGCCGGGATTATTGAAATCTACTACGTCCACATTTCTTGCTGATAAAAAAATAAACTGAAGAGTCGGAAT
>MFPH01000034.1 GCA_001782645.1 Candidatus Levybacteria bacterium RIFCSPLOWO2_12_FULL_37_14
AGATTGGATGAACAGACGGGAATATTAACATATGTTAAGGCAATTGAATTATTAAGAAAAAAAATACCGGATTTTATATTTGAAATAATTGGCGATGGAAAATTCAGGAAAAAAGCTGAGGAGGATTTCATAGTCTTAGGGTTTCAGAAAAACCCCGAAAAATATTTTCAGGATTATAATTTTGCTTTTGTATCCAGATATTTGTCTATAATGGAAGCAATGACTGCAAAAAGATTGGTATTTGCAGTTTATGATAATCCTCTTAAGGAGGATTATCTTAGGATGGCTCCTTTTTCAAAATATATTATAATTTTTAATTCTCCATTGGAATTAGTTTCGAAAATTTCTTTTTATATAGAAAATATAAAAGAAAAAGAAAAAATTGTGGAGGAAGCATATGTTTGGGTTAATAAGCATACTTGGGAAAAAATGGTTAATATGTATTTAAAACTTTGGAGCTCAAACCTTTGACTTGAATAGCTTCATTTGATACGATTGGAACTTATTAATAGAAACTTAGAAGATGACCAAAACAGAAAAATACTTCAGAAAATATTTACAGATTGCCCCTCTTTGTGTTGCGCTTTGGAGGTCTGTTGAGGCAAAACACTTGTCAAAAGTAAAATTGCCCCGTCCAATTTTAGACATAGGATGCGGGTGGGGAGAGTTTGCGGAAGCATTTGGAGTAAATATTGACATGGGTATTGACATTGCTTCTAATGACCTGCGCGCTGCTGCGAAGGGGAAGATGTATAAAAATCTTACTCTTGCTGATGCTAGAAATTTACCATTTGCAGAGAATTCGTACGGATCTGTTTTTTCAATAAGCACATTCGAGCATATTACGGATACCCCAAGCCTTTTGAAAGAGATGCGTAGAGTTCTAAAGCCGGGGGGTACCCTGGCTATTACGATGGAAACGGATGATGTGGACAAAAATACTTTTTACCGTCCATTTTTAAGAAAAATTGGATTGACAAGATTAAGTAATTGGCTGACATGGGCGTACAATACTAAATTTCACCGCAGAACATTACCTTCAAAAGAAAAATGGATAAAAGATATTAAAGCTGCCGGATTTAAAATAGTTTTAGCAAAAAATATCATTTCGCCTTTAATTACAAAACTCTACGATATTTTTATTCCCACAGCATTGCCCTCTCAGTTTTTTAGACCATTTATCGGAAGGAGAAAAGTATTTAGGCCAAAATTTATGGAGGATTTGCTGGTAAAAATATTTTTAAAATACATTGAAAAAGAAGAAAAAATCGGTACTAATCTCTTTATCGTCGCAACAAAAATATAGTCAAAAAAATAAATATGAAAAAAATAAACGAAGTTGGATTAAGCGCATGTCCGGTTTGCCTGTCTAAGAATACGTATGAATTATATCCTGCCAACGTAGATCTAAAAAAAATAATGTTTACGTATGAATTTACTCCGCAATCTCAAAAGACATTCCGTGTGGCTCGTTGCCGTAAGTGTACTCATGCATTCTGTTCTCCATTGCCCATGAATATGTATAAAAATTACGAAGATGTAATTGATAAGGAATATCTTCGTCATTCGCAAACTCGAAGATTATCTTCGCAATCGGTATTAGATATTATCCGTAACTATGCTTCTGGGGAAAAAATGTTTGATATAGGCTGCGCTACGGGAGATTTTTTATCAGTAGCAAAAAGTTTCGGATATTCCGCTGAAGGACTTGAATTGTCTCGCTGGTCTGCAGAAATCGCTCGTAAAAAAGACATAACAGTTTACATGGACAGACTAAAAGTACTTGCTCAGAAATTTCCAGCGAGATATGACATTGTTACGATGTGGGGAGTTATTGAGCATTTTCAATTTCCTCGAGATGAAATGCTTTGTATCAATAGACTTCTTAAACCAGGAGGATTATTGGTGATTTGGACAGGAAATATTGATGGAATAATGAGTCGCATTCTGGGTAGGCGCTGGTGGTATTGGCAAGGTCAGCATATTCAATATTTTACCAGTAGAAGTCTTAATAGCTTAGCTTCTTTGTTTGATTTTGAACATCTTATTACAAAACGTTATCCTATCGCTGCTACGTATGAACAAGTGAACAATTCTTTAAAAAGATATAAATTCCATAAATACCTGATGCCCTTAATCAAGCTTCTCTTCCTAATAAAGCCCATATGGTATCTCCGTTTGCCAGGGGAAATGTTGTGGCTAGGCCGTAAAGCGTTTGATAAGTAAAATGTAGATAAGTACAATTATTAAAATAGAAAAGATTGCGATGCTTATAGTTTTGGCAATTTTATACGGCAAAATGTCTTCGTATTTAAGTTCCAAATATTGTATTCCGCTAGGAAGATTTGCATAAATTAACCCTCTTTTTCCAGGGTAAACAAATATGTCATTAAAATTGCTTTTGAGTTTCCATCCGGGGTAATACAGCGTGTTTTCTTTTATGACAATTGGCGTTTGTGCATTGACAATATAATTATGCTGAGTTGATTTTCTTTTTATTTCCCTAACCGTTCCTTTTCCTTGAATAATTTCTAAATGATCGTTTGGGATTTTAGAAAACCAAAAGTTATTTATGTCCGCCCACCTATTATTTAAAAAATAGGCCGTTGTACCTTCTGTTACTGTGCTAATCCAAACGTTCTTCCTAAGTGTATAGTCATTAATTTCCGTAATTAACCTTCGATGTCCCCAGTTTAAGATTGTATACCCGATTGTAATTACAATAAGCAAGTAAATAAATATTTTTTTTCTCTGGGTATCAGAAAAAGAAATCGCCAAATATCCCGCAAGTACGGATGTAGATAGGGCTATAGGTAGCAACAATCGGTGACTTTGCAACATTGAAAGAGAAGGAAATTGAAACCAAATTCTCTTTGAATATGGCGACATAAAGAACAGTATTAAAAAGAATATTAATAACCAAAATAGATAGGATGGATTTATTTTTTTTGATATATAATTTTTTTTTAGTAAAAATATTGCAAATACGACAACGAATACTTGAGTATATCCGATAATCGGGGCAAATTCTCCGTTTGGTCCCTGAAAGAGAAAACCATATCTCCAAGGTGAGTAGAATATTTTGGAAAATGTATCCTGAAAAATTATTCCTCCGGGATTAGGAAATGTATACGCAGAAAATAAAATATAAGATACCCATGAGTAAATGGCTCCTATGATTCCTATGGACATGAAGACTATCGTAATGAAAACACTCTTTAAACCCTTTTTAATATTTATCATCGACAAGACAAATAGACTGGCTATTCCAGTAAATATGCCTGCTATCATAGGATGCGCAAGAAATAATAGCTGCGACATCAATGCAATTAGCGCTAAATATGTAAATTTTTTCTTTTTTATATATTTTGTAATAAAATAGAAAAGTAACGGCACTAGCGTAAAAATAGTAGATTCGCCTAAAGTTGCTCTAAAGTGAACATCGATTAGGTGATAAGGATTGAAAATATAAAAGATAGCGGATGTAAATGCGGCAAGTTTGTTTCCAGTTAATTCTTTTATCCATAAATACATAAATATTCCGGACAAATATAAAGTTAAACCAAGATAAAGTTTCATACTGCTTATAAAGCTGATTCCTATAAAGTGAAATAAAGAGATAATATAGTAGGGAAGAGAGTAATTAAAAATAAAAAGTGGATTTCCGTAGGTCGCATTAAGTTCTGCTGCCCAAGACGGCATTATAATTCCTTCCTTAAGTGAATCGTAAAAGGACATTATTCTATAAATGTGAATATTGAAATCTCCGGACTCATAATCACCATTTCTAAATATGCTTATAATTGGCAGTATCGAGATTAGTATTAGTAGAAAGAATAGGTTGATTTTTTTCTTTGGGAAAATGAATTTATAGAACAATAAGCCGCCCAATAATGCTAACGAGGACATAATGTTGATAAAGACCATTCTATATGGATCCAGCATGATGATATAATATAATCTACTCAAGAAAAGAACAAGTATGAAGGTGTCTTTTGTTGCAACAGTCTTTAATGAGGAAAAAACAATTGGGGATTTTCTAAAGTCTATTTTTTGGCAATCACGAATTCCTGATGAAATTATTATTGTCGATGGGACGAGCAGCGACAAAACGGTCGCTAAAATTAAAAATGCAATATTAAAAATTAAAAATTACAATGTAAAATTTAAAATTCTGATAAAGAAAGGGAATAGGGCGGTTGGGAGGAATGAGGCAATTAAGCAGGCGAGTAATGAAATTATAGTTTGTTCTGATGCCGGGTGCATTCTTGATAAGAATTGGGTAAAAAATATTATCGTTCCCTTCAATGATTTAAGAGTTGATGTTGTTGCCGGATATTATAAGGGAAGGCCAAAAACGATTTTCCAAAAATGTCTGATTCCTTATGTTTTGGTGATGGAAGACAAACTTAATTCCTTGGAATTCTTACCGGCTTCAAGATCAATGGCTTTTAGAAAATCTATTTGGGAAAAAGTTAAAGGATTTGATGAAGCATATTCTCATAATGAAGATTATGTTTTTGCTCACAAACTCAAAGAGATTGGAGCGCATATTTTTTTTGAAAAAAAAGCTATTGTAAGTTGGATTCCAAGAAATACTTTTAGAAGTGCGTTTAAAATGTTTTTCCGTTTTGCATTTGGAGATAGCGAAAGCGGCATTTTTAGAGATAAGGCAATTTTAGTATTCGTTCGGTATTTTTTTAGTTTATATCTTTTGTGGTTAGCTTCTGTAGAAAAATCACTAGTTCTCTGGGTTGGTATTGTTTTAGGATTATTTATTTATATTTTCTGGTCAATAAAAAAGAATTATAAATACATTAATAATAAGAAAGCATTTGTTGTCTTACCTCTCTTGCAAGTTGTTTCTGACTTAGCCGTTTTAACAGGGACAAGTTTTGGCATAATTAAATCTATCTTAAAAATTAATTATAAAAGGGTTTTAAAAAACAATTTAGTGTTAATAATTTTATTAATAATTTATGTTTTGACAATGCTGTCAGTGATCGCGTCGGGAATTCCAAATCAAACACATCCGTTTCCATATCATATGGATGAGTGGCATCAGCTATCCGCAGTAAGAAATGTGTTTAAGTTTGGTTCGCCCAATTTGGCAGGTTCTGCAAATGGAACAATGTTTCATTTTTTTGTTTCAGGAATACTCCTTATTCCTTTTTATATAACAAAAGTTATAAATCCCTTTGTCATAAAATCTTCAGTAGATTCCCTTTTGGATCAGGAAAGATTATTTATTGTGCTAAGGCTTACCACGCTTTTTTTTGGAATTCTGACTTTAAGTATCTTGTCAAAAATCGCAAAGCTTTTAAAATTAAACTCATCTTTAATAGTTATTCTATTCCTTTTCACGCCTGTTTGGTTAGTTTTAAGTAATTTTTTTAAATATGATATAGCTTTGACTTTTTGGATTACATTATCATTCTATTATTTTTTAAAATATGCTTTTTTTCCAAAATTTAGGAATTTTCTTTTTGCCTGCTTTTTTTCCGGAATAGCGTTCTCTGTAAAAGTAAGCGCCTTACCTTTATTGCCAATTATTTTAATATCATATTTTCTCTTTGCTCCGGAATTTAATAAAAATTACCGTTATTTATTTATTGGAATTTTAATATTTTTATTCAATTCCGTATTTCTGGGCTTGCCGGATATAATTTTTGCTGGAAAAAGTATGTATCTATATCTTTATGAAAATATAATCGGATCATCTAAAATTATAGGAAATTATAATTTGGGAGGTTCACTTTTAAATTTAACTTTATTGCATAAGTTGCCGGCCATTTTTGGGCACATCTCATACGCTCTTAATATTTTTGCATTTTTTTATGTATCAGTCTTGACATTTGTAGATCTAAGAAATAAGAAATATCATGATTTCAAAATTAAGCTATTCATAATGATATCTTTTATTATTTTTTCCTTAAGCTTTATTCCGCTTGGAATAACAATAAGCGCGAATAGGTTAGTAATTTTGCTTCCCCTAGCGGTTTTAATTGTTGGAACAGCTTTCAAAAATTTAATTAATTTATTAAAAAATAGACCTGTTTTAAAAAACGTATTTATAATACTCTTAGTTATTATTTCGTCGATTCAAGTATTTGAATCCTACTTGTGGATTAATCTTAAAATTGCCCCCTCACCCCAGCAGCTTTCATCCAGGTGGATAATGAAAAATGTTCAAAAAAATTCGAATATAGGACTAGAAAATATACCAATTTATCAATTTGAACCGGATTTTATTCTGAAAGAATTCTACAATAAACAATATAATTCAAACACTAGAACGAAATATAATTATTTCATCATAAATAAAGATACAAAAAATTTACCTAAATATATTGTAATTTCAAATATTAATTACGAGAAAAAATATTTAAAAACATCTATAAAAAACGAATTAGTAAATAGAATTAGTAAAGAAGGGTATAGGGAAATTGCATATTTTCCATTAACATTGCCCGCATATCGGTATTTTGACGGTTATTTTTATTATCCATATGTAGGTTTATTTGCATACCCTGATGGAATATCAATATTTGAAAAAAAGAAATGAACTTGCTTTTAAAAATAGCCAAATCTAATTTTGGGAAAATTGTTCTGAAATCTCTGTCGATTTCGACTCTTATAATATTCGTTCTTATGTTTTATTTTAAAAAAATAAGAACGCTTTTCCCTATTCCTGAAATAAATAGCGATAAGCTGATAGGATTTGCGCAATATTATGGGTATCCGTTCTATTTTGATACTATTTTTTTCTTCTTCTTAATTTTTCTTCCTGTTCTAGTTTTTATAGTTGTTTATCTGCTGAGTAAAAACAAATGAAATACCTACTAGGTTTGATAAATAAAAATAAGGATTACTTAATAATATTAATTTTATCTTTTTTTCTATCAGCATCTTACATAGTAGATATTTGTAGCGGATATTTAAATTATTATAATTTTGATTTACAGGAGTTTTTGTTGTGGCATTATACGTCTTTAAGCGGTAGTTTTCCCTATAAGGATATTTTTTATCCTTATGGTCTACTTAACTATTTTAAATATTATAATTTAGCTCTTACGTTTATATATTATTTAATTATTCCACTCTTGTTTACTTTTATTTATTTTATATTTAAAAAAGTCTTTAAAGACAAATTATCTTTGTTTTTCTCTTTTATTTTCTTTTACGTATTCGTATTAATTATTGTGGGATTTCCAGCATTTGCCAGATACGGATTATTAGTGGTAATTTCATTAATCTTTTCGTGCATATTTTATTCAAATACAAAGAGTACAAAAATAAAAACATTTACATTATTTGTCTGCGGAATGATTCTAGGTTTATTCTTTACTGTAATAAATGATCAGGGTGCTTACTTAGTATTATATTTTATTTCCTTATTTATATTCAGCAAATTACTACAGGCAAGAAAAATAAATTTTTTACTACAAAATTTTTTCATCCAAACTATCGAACAAAGCATAGCGGTACTTTTTGGATTTTTTATAAGCATGATTCCTGTATTTCTAATCCTACAACATTTTGGTAGTTTTTATAGCTTTTTTACATATTTTAAAGACGTAATAGATATCGTTATGGTGGCAAAAACACCATTCTTCTCATTCATAGATTCTCCGGCAAATATTTTTACCGTATCAATCTTATTTTTCGCAATATTCTATAATTTTATTAAGTTATTTTTTTTCAAACACAAATTTACATTCTCTTCATTTCTTCAGACATCCTTAATTATAACAATTTTGATCATGGAGCAAAAAAGCATTATCAGATCAATAGATAGGCAAATTACTTTTGTCTCTCTGATTCTTTTGATGTTTATAGCTTATGAACTAACTAATATGCTTATAAATAAAAATCAAAATAGAAAAATTATTTATATAATTATTATAACCGTAGCTACGCTTGTATACGGTTTTAACGTGGAACGCCCTATAAATAATTTTTCGTACTTGTTTAATAGCTACGAACTTTTAACGAGAAATAGGTGTTTTGATAATAATTTAAAGTTTTTTTCGACAAATAATCCGTCTTATGCAAAAATTATTAATTTGTTAAGAAAGCAAAAGGGTTTTAACAATAAAGTATTTAGTTTTTCAACCGGAGATTCAGCGTTTTATGTTCTATTAAATCAAAAACCCCCTTATTACAATGCGATTTTCGAAGGAGCATCTTATGGTAACCAGAATCTTGCTATTAAATATATGCGAGATAATGAAATTGAATACGTCACGTTAAATACGAGTAAATTGTCCGTTCAAGACACAGTTCCAGATTATATAAGACAAGGTTTTCTTTTTAAATATATTTTAAATAATTATCAGCCATTTGCGGTAATTGGTGATCATATAATATTAAAAAAAGCGCAAAATAATGATTTTTTTGCTTCTAAAATATTAGAACAAGTAGAAGACTACAAAAACTATTTGCTTGACGTTTATTTATATAAAATTCCTCACTCTGAAGGATTATACAAATATAATTATTTAAAGAATAATAATAAGATAATTATTGAAGGGAGCATTGATAAGATTAATTCATTTTTGAAGAAAAATAATTTGTCTTCGAGTAGTAAGATTATTGTTCTTAACTCCAGTACGGTAAATAAATCAGGAAGCTTAATCTTTATAGAATTTGAAACAAAAAATGGTAACTCTACAACTGTTTATTTTAATCCTTGCAATAAAAATGAAGTGTGCATTATTAATCTTTCAAGAATTCCTTTCTTTTACAAAGAAAGATTGGTGGAAAAAATCATTGCAGATAAAGAATATAAAGGCGAAATAAGGATTTTTGATCTTAAAAATTCAGGAAATTTATGGTAGTAAATTTTCCGTGTGTTATAATTTGAGGTAATTAATGGGATATACAAAAGAAGCAATTAAAGGGGTTTCCTGGCTTGGGGCGTTTAGACTGTTTGCTCGTGTACTTTCCTTTTTGCGGACAATAATAGTTGCCCGCATTCTCTCTCCGGCACAATTTGGCGTTTATGGAATTGCCGCTCTTGCTCTGTCGCTTATTGAAATATTGACGGAAACAGGTATAAATGTTTTCTTAGTCCAAAACAAAGATAATATTGGAAAATATATTAGTACAGCCTGGGTTGTTTCAATTATTCGGGGAATTCTAATCTCTTTTTTAATTTTTTCTTCTTCGTTTTTTGTAGCGGAATTTTTTAAAAATCCGGATACCTTAGCGCTTTTAATGCTGGTCAGCGTTGTTCCGCTTATAAGAGGTTTTATTAATCCGTCTGTTGCTAAATTTCAAAAGGGTTTACAGTTTCATAAAGAGTTCTATTATAGATCCGGGATTTTTTTAATTGAAACAATTGCAGCTATTGTATTAATTGTGGTGATGAAAAATCCAATTGCTTTAATTTACAGTCTTATTGCGGGTGCAATTTTTGAGGTGATCATATCTTTGTTTCTTATTAAGCCCATGCCAATTATTGAATTTAATAAAAAGATTTTTAAGAAAATTATTTCTCGAGGAAAATGGATTACGGGTGCGGGAATTTTTAGTTATTTATTCCAAAACGCTGATAATGCTGTTGTTGGAAAGATGCTTGGAACAGGGGCTCTTGGAATTTACGATATGGCATACAGCATCTCAACGCTTCCTTTAAATGAAATATCGGATATTGTTGCAAGAGTTACTTTTCCCGTATATGTAAAAATGTCTGATGACAAAAAAAGATTAAGAAGAGCCTATGTTAGAACAATTCTTTTGACCGTAGGGATGGTATCTCCCATATTATTATTGTTTTTATTATTTCCTGAACAATTAATCTTATTATTTCTTGGAGAGAATTGGATTCAGGCAGCAGATGTTTTAAGAGTTTTAGCAATTTTCGCAATGTTTAGCGTATTGGGCAGTCCATCTGGCGCTGTGTTCTATGCGGTAAAAAAACAAAAATACCTTACCGTAATCTCAATTATCAGTTTTGCCGTAATGATTATTTCAATATTTCCGCTTATTAATAAATTTGGAATTATCGGTGCGGGAATAGCTGAAATACTAGGGTCTTTAGCAGCCCTCCCTTTTATGTTTTTTTATTTAATTAAGATTTTGAGGTAAATAAATGAAAAAAAATCCTAAAGAAAGCAAAAAATATCCTCTTGTTACCGTTATTACTCCAACCTACAATCGTGGCTCATTTTTGGAAGAAACAATACTGAGCATATTGAATCAAGATTATACGAATATCGAATATATAGTCTTGGATGGCGAATCCACTGATAACACACGGGATGTAGTCGAAAAATTTAAAGGAAAAATTATTTGGGATTCGCATAAAAATATGGGTGAGCAGTGGGCGGTAAACAAAGGTTTCTCGATGGCGCATGGAGAAATCATTGGGGTTGTAAATTCAGATGATCCTTTACTGCCCGGAGCTATTTCGGAAATAGTTAGAGCTATGAGAAATAACCCCAAGGCAATTGGAGTTTATCCTGATTGGATTAGAACAGATGGTAACGGAAAAGAAATAGAAAGGGTTATTCTACCGGATTATAATTATGAATACATGCTGCGAGAACATTGTCTTATCCCCGGCCCTGCAACTTTCTATAGGAAAGTTATTATAGATAAACTTAAAGGAAGAGATAGGCAATTTAAATACGTGAGCGATTTTGATTTTGTCTTAAGGGCGGGTTTGATCGGCGATTTCGTAAGAATTCCAAAATTTTTAGCAACATTCCGTGTGCACCCGAACGCCGCAACTGCATCTAAGAAAGGTTTAGCAATGGCAATGGAACATCTTAGGTTGTTAAACAAATTTTTCTCTCTTCCCAATCTACCCTCTCATATTAAAAAAATTAAGCACGAGGCTTATGTGAAAGCTTGTGAGGCTGCAAGGATTTGTAGCGGAAATAAATTAAGGACTAAAATCATCATTTCCCTTATTTCTTTATATTATTCTCCATTACCTTATTTAAAGTTATTTATTAAACATAGATTAAGAAGACTACTTAAACTGCTGAAGAAAGATTGACTGTCTGAAATCCACGTTTTTTGCGTTATAATACTAAGGAATATGAGGATTGCTATTTTTCATGAGCTTGATTCTGGCGGAGCAAGAAGAGCGGTTTTTGAATTTTCAAAAAGACTTAATAAGCTTTTTGAGGTTGATTTGTATTACGTTGATGAAAAAATGGATAAAGATATTGAAAAGCATATAAATAAAGCATTTTATTATTCTTTTTATCCCAAGAAGTGGGAGGGAAATAATTGGAGAATAAGATTGTATAAAGATACAATTGAGCTTTGCAATCTTTATAGATTGCATAGAAAAATAGCGTCGGACATTAAATCAAAAAAATATGATTATATTTTTGTACATCCTTCGAAATTTACCCAGGCTCCTTTTCTTCTTAGATTATTAAAAAGCTGTATTTATTATTGTCAGGAACCATTAAGAATAATTTATGATTCATCAATCTCTTCAAATATTAAGGATATTTCTTTTCCGAAGAATTTATATGAATTTCTTAATCGTAGACTAAGGAAATGGATTGATTCAGAGAGTTTAAGAAACGCATCAATTATTTTGGCAAATTCAAATTATTCAAAAGAGTTGATTTATAAATCCTACGGAAGGAAAGCAGCAGTTTGCTATTTGGGGGTAGATGTAAATCTTTTTAAACCGCAAAATTTAAAGAAAACAATAGATGTTCTTTTTATAGGAAATAAAGATAACGGGTATAACCTTTTGAATAAATTGCCTGAAATCCCCGCAAATAAGATTAATATCCGCGCAATATTTAGAGAAGACGGTAAATTAAGTGTTTCCGATACGGAGTTGGTGGAAATTTATAATAAATCTAAAGTCTTAGTTGCTTTGAATCATAATGAGCCTTTTGGATTAATATCTCTGGAGGCAATGGCGTGCGGAATACCTGTTATTGCGGTTGGAGAGGGCGGTTACAACGAGTCTATCATTAATAATAAAACAGGTTTTTTAATTTCAAGAAACCCCGATCAGCTTTACGCTAAAATTAATTTGATTGTTAATAATGAAAAACTGAGAAACGAAATGGGGAAAAATGATAGGGAAAATATACTAAAAAATTGGACATGGGACAAAAGTGTAAATAGATTTTTAAAAATAATAAAATATGAAAAATACAAAGATTAATGTTTCAATAATAATTGTTAATTATAAAGTTGAGAAGGAATTAATTAGTTGTATTAATTCAATTCTGAAATCAAAACCTAAAACAACACACGAAATAATTGTTGTTGATAATGATAAGGAAGATAAATTAAAAACGAGTTTAAAGAAAATATTTCCTCAAGTTATATATATAAAAAGTAAAAATAATTTAGGATATGGTGGAGGAAATAATTTAGGCGCGCGTTATGCTCAGGGAAAATATTTGTTTTTTTTAAACCCCGATACGAAAGTCCTGGATGGAGCGTTGGATAATTTATATAATTTCTTTATTAATAATCATAATGTTGGAATTATCTCTCCGCTTTTTCTTGATAATAATTTAAAACCTTTTAAGTCCCAAGGATCAAAAGAATTAACTCCAAAAAATATTATATTTTGCCAGTCATTTTTAAGGAAAATATTTTCAAATAAAAATATTTACAACGAAAATGCATTAATTGACTGGGATTTAAAATCTTCGAGGAAAGTTTCTTCGGTTCCCGGCGCAGCGATGATGGTAAGTTCAAATCTTTTTAGAAGAATGGAGGGATTTGATGAAAACTTCTTTCTTTATTTTGAAGAAAACGATATCTCAAAAAGAATTAGCGGTCTTGGTTACAAATTATTTATTGTTCCATCGGCAAAGATTATCCATCTGGTTGGCAGAAGTACAAAGAATTTGAATAATATAGAAAATGTTTATTCAAAGAGCAGATATTTATATTTAAAAAAACACTATGGATTACTTAAAGCTATATTTACGCAAATGATCTTATCTATTAATAGAACATTTATATCCTTATTTTTAATTTTAGCTTTAGCTTTTTTTCTAAGGATTATCAACATAGAGAAAACGATGCCATTTATAGGTGATCAGGGATGGTTCTATCTATCAGCTAGGGATATGCTTATAAATGGCCAAATTCCGCTTGTAGGCATTGCTTCAAGCCATCCATGGCTTCACCAGGGTCCGCTATGGACATATTTGCTTGCAGGTGTTTTTTGGCTTTTTGGGTTCAATCCGCTAAACGGGGCATATTTAACAATTATATTGGGAATACTTTCGGTTTTAATGGTATGTGTTGTTGGGTCAGAGATGTTCTCTAAAAGAATAGGATTATTTTCTGCCCTTCTCTACGCAACATCTCCTCTTGTTGTTATTCATTCCCGCACTCCTTATCATACAAGTCCTATTTCTTTGTTTACGCTTCTTTTTATTTTGTCATTGTACAGATGGATAAAAGGAAATAATATTTATTTTCCACTGTCAATTTTATTTTTAGCAATTTTATATAATTTAGAGTTAGCCACGTCTACGTTGTGGATTGTATTATTTATTATCCTGTTGTATGGGGTATGGAAGAAAAAAGAATGGGTTCATAAATTATTTAATAAAAAAATATTAATATATTCGGCCATAGCATTCTTAATTCCAATGCTGCCGATTTTAATTTATGACTTCAATCATGATTTTCCGCAAACCTTAGGATTTATTCTGTGGATAGGCTACAGAATCCTAAAATTTTTTGGTTTTCCCAGTATTCATGGTGAAATTGACTCAGCGAATATGAATTCAATGGTTGCCTTTTCTTTCCGTTATTACCAAAATTTAATTTTTGCTGAAAATAATATAATTACTTTCATAATTTTAATATTAAGCTTTGGTACGCTATTTATTCATGCTTATAATTTTTTAAGAAAAAAAGCGCATGAAGTTGGGATTTCACTTTTAATATTGTGGATATTAATTTCTCTTGCAGGATATTTCGTAAATAAAACATTCTCGGAAGCATATCTTCCGATATTTTTTCCGGCCTTAATTTTTTTAGCAGCTTTTTCTTTTGACAAAATTATGAAAATAAAAGCATTTTTTATTTCAGTGGTTTTGTTGATTACGCTTATTGTAACTATGAATATCCACTTCATTGTCTTGTCGGAATATTCCGAAAGAGGATTCAGTTTTTACAATAGATTAGCGATTATTAAAGAAATTGTTAGGAGTGCTGATGGGAGAGAATATAACATTGTAGGCATTGGAGATGGCAGTCAGTTTGAAACCTTTACTATGAACTATCAATATCTTGCGTGGTGGTTAGGGAATTCTTCTTCGAAAATTCCTCAAAAATTAAAGTACATTATTCAGGAAAATAAAAGCGGTATATTCTTGATAAAAAATGAATAAGCGGTTAATAATTCTATTTATTTTTTTATTTTCCCTCTCATTAAGACTTTGGAATATTAATGAAATGGGAAGAACTTGGGATGAAGCAGAATACACGGAGCAGGGGTATAGGATGGTCGAGCTTCTAAAGAAAGGAGATTTTAACAATAGTTACTTTTATACAACCTATGATCATCCGCCTTTAGTAAAGTATCTTTACGGAATTGCTGCTCATTTTGATGTGGAGAAATATTTATCAAATGGAGAAGTAATTCTAAAATACGATTTAACTTATTCAAGAATTCTTTCAGCTATTTTGTTTAGTTTGGGCGTATCGATAGTCGTTCTTATTGGATGGAAAATATTTTCTCAAACTGTTGGTATTTTTTCCGGAATAATTCTTGCAATGCTGCCATTTTCACTGGGACTTTCTCAGCTCGTAACTACAGAGAGCTTGAAAATATTTATTTATCCTTTGACAATTTATGCCTATATTTTGTTGCTTGAAAAATTTTCCTGGAAAAAGGTATTAATTTCAGGAATAATAACCGGAGTTGCATTGCAAGCAAAGCAGTCGAATTTCTTACTCATTCCAATGCTGGGCTTGATATTTTTTATTCAATATTTTAAGTTAAAAACAAAAGAAAAAATAATTTTTGCAAAAACAAGGATTAAGGCGATTATAGCGATATCGTTAATTGGGTTATGCGTTTTTGTGCTTATTTGGCCACAGATTTTGTTTCATTTTAAGGAAGTTTATGCGATTCATAATGATACTTGGAGTGTTAGATTTTCTCCCAAAATTTGGCAAATTACACTTTCTCCTCCTGAAATTTTCTTTGGAAGACTAATGTTAGCGCCAATTTTCTATTATATTATCTATTTTTTTATTACAATACCTGTTCTTATCTTATTTTTATTTTTTGTGGGGGTAAGACAAGTGTTTGAAAAAAAGAGCATTTATTTATTTTCAATTTTACTTTGGTTTCTCTTACCGTTTAGTCTTTCAATATATTCTTGGAGACAGCATGGCTTAAGATATATTATTGAAATTTATCCTGCACTGGCGATAATTTCAGCGATAGGATTTGAAACTTTAACTAAAAAGCTTGCTAGAGGTCAACTTTATAGATTTTTATTGTTTTTGCCAATTGTTGCATATCTATTTATTTCCCTTTGGTTTATAAAGCCTTATTATCTTGATTACTTCAATGAATTGGTCGGAGGAGTAAATACTGTTTATAGGTATAATTTTTTTCAAACAGGTTGGTGGGGACAAGGACTAAGGGAAGCAGGATTGTATTTGAAAAACAAAGCTGCTGTAGGTTCAAAAATAGGGCTAGCTATTTCTCCTAAGCACACTATGCCGAGGCTTGATGGCTTAGATTATTCTGATTGGTCGGTTGATAAGAAATATGATTATGTTGTAGTCAATAATTACCATATAATCCGCGACGGGTTTAGTGCGGCAGAAATAAAAAAGAATTATACGCCAATATATTTTGTAAAAGCAGATAAGGCAATCTTAGTTACAGTTTATAAATTAAAATAATTCATGGATTTTAGTAATTATATTACAGTATTTAATAATGTCCCGAAGAACACGTCATATTTAATAGGTGATTTTATTGGATTTGAATTTCATATAGATAAGGTTGTGGGCATTGTCATTAATATCTTAATCGCCCTGATTTTTATAGCAATTTACTATTTGATTGGAAGAAAGATAAGGATATTTTTATTTAAAAATATTGATTGTAAAAATTTTCATAACTTTGTTAACGTTGCTTTAGGATATATTTTTGTAAACTCAGCATTAGCGATTCTCGGTTTACTTTCCCTGCTTTATCCTACGGTTTTGTGGTTATATATCATTACAATTCTTTTTATTTCAATTTATCCATACCGTACGCTAAAAAATAGTATGGTTGAATTGCGTAGTTCTGTCAGCGAAACAAAAAGAATTTTAAATGAAAATAAATGGGTTTTCTTTGGAGTGATTTTATTCGTTTTTATTGCGTTTCTGCGTTTGATTCCTCCTGAAATTGGAGAGGATGCAATAGGATATCACACAAGCGATCCATATTTATTCCTAAAGAATCACACAACAGTGCTTAAGCATTCCTACGTGGCAATGCCAGCTCCTCATCTTGGCGAAATGACATATACCATATCGGAATTTATAGGATTTAAGGATTCAACAAGGTATATTCATTTTTCATTTTATTTTCTAGTAGTGTTCCTTTTGATGCTTGTTAGTCCGTATGGCGCGCTACTTTTCGTAACTGCTCCGGTTATTATTCAAATATCCTCAAAAGCAAATGTAGATTTTCAGTGGATTCTCTGCTGGTTACTCTCAATATTCCTTGTTACTCAAAGCAAACAAAGAGGAATAAAGAACATGATATTGATAGGAATATTATTCGGCGGGGTACTGGCTTCGAAATTATGGACAATTGCCTTTTCCCCTCTTTTTATCTTGTATTTATTAATTATTTATAGGAAATTAAATTTAAAGGCTAAGCTAAGAATGATATTTGCATTTTCTCTGTCTGCTTTTCTAATCAACCTTGTTTGGCTTTGGCGCTCTTTTATCATAAGCGGTAATCCTTTATATCCTGTGTTCTCAACAATCACATCTTTGGATGGAGGAAGCGGGGCGCTGGGCGCTGGTAATATTATTGGATTTAACAACCTGATGTTTCGCATGCAAAATATAAGCGTTTTAAGTCCCTTATTTTATTTTGGAATGTTTATTGTTATTCTCCATTGGCGTTGCGCATTTAAACTTTTACGCAGGCCTAACTTATCTTTATTTTTTGTTTTTCTTGCTGCCGAATACATTTTCGTAAAATATCATTTTGGAAGGTATCTATTGGGCTTGTATTCTTTGGCGGTACTGATTGTATCGATAGGATTAAAAGATTTAATTAAAAAATATAATGTATATAAAATTGTTTTTGTTATGATTTATGGTATTTTATTTATTTATTATTTTACAAATACGTTATTAGTTCTTCCTTATGGTTTTGGATGGGCAGACAACAATAGGTATTTAACGAGAATTCTATTTAGAGATAATGCAAGTTATTATGATTTTGATCATTTGTTTAGCAAGTGGATTTCAAGTAATGATAAAGTCGCGACATATGGAATATCAGGATATTACTATGCGGACTTTGACTATATAGATATATATTATATTTTCGGAAAAAACAATAAATCGTTTGATTTACTTATGGAAAAAAACGTAACAAAATTACTCATAAAAGGAGGGGACATTTTTTGGTTTTGCGAATCATTAAGTTTGCAAAACTGTTCTTCAAACAAAGTTAAATTGCTGGTCAGTTATCCTGAGGGTATAGGAAAATACAATCTTTACAGTATATCAGAATCTACCAGATTGCCATAAGGTAACGATTTTTATATAATAAATGAAAATTAATGCACTTAATGAAACATTATAATTACAAGTCTTTGGAAATTAAAAAATGTCGAGCATGTGACTCATCAGCGCTTGAAGATATTTTATCTTTGGGCACTCAATATTTATCCGACTTTACAATAGGTAATAAAAAGCCCGAGAAATATCCGCTAAGCATAATGCTTTGTAATGATTGCAGTTTATTGCAATTAAAACACAATGTTCCGCAGTCTTCATTGTACACGGAAAGATACGGATATAAATCAGGAATGAATCTCACTATGCGGAAAGAATTGAAGGAAATAGTTGATAAAACACTTAGTAAATTGAAACAAAAAGAAGATATGACGGCGGTAGATATTGGAGCAAATGACGGAACGCTTTTAAGCAACTACTCAGATAAAGTTTTTAAAATTGGAATAGAGCCGATTAAAAAATTTGCTAAAGAGTGCGGATTAAAAGCAAATGTAATAATAAACGATTTTTTTAATTATAAATTGTATTTTAGTAAAGTTGGAAAAAGAAAAGCAGATATTATTACGATTATATCGTGTTTCTATGATATGGAAAAACCCAATATTTTCTTGTCGGATGTTAAAAAAATAATGAATGATGATGGAATAATTACCATCCAGCAGAATTATTTAGCAAGTATGTTACGCAATAATGCTTTTGATAATATAGTGCATGAACATCTGGAATATTATTCACTGCTCTCATTGGAAAATCTACTTAAAAGACATCAGCTTGAAATATTTGATATTGAAGAAGATGGGATGAATGGTGGAAGTTTCAGGACTTATATATCCAATATCGGCAAAAGAAAAATATCAAAATCCGTTGTTAATATGAGGATTAGGGAGAGAAAAATAAATCTTAAAAACAAAAAAATATATATGGATTTTGCGCAAAAAGTAGAAAAAAACAAAAATAAATTATCCAAACTAATTTTAAAATTGCTAAAAGAAAATAAAAAGATTTATATTTATGGCGCATCTACCAGGGGAAATACTTTATTGCAGTATTGCGGTTTAGACTGTAAATCAATTAAAGCAGCTGTAGAAAGAAATTCAGAAAAGTGGGGTAAAAAAATTGCCTCGGTTGGTGTGCCAATAATTTCCGAAGAACAAGCAAGAATAGAAAAGCCTGATTATATGTTAGTTTTGCCTTGGTTTTTCAGGGAGGAATTTTTAAGACGAGAAAAAAAATATCTTCAAGACGGAGGACATTTTATTTTTCCCTTACCCAAATTAGAGGTTATCTAAAATTATATTTTAATTTTAAGATTGTGATGAATGCTTCTTTTATTTCTGCAAAATTAAAATTAGATTTATTAATCTCTTTGTGGACAAAGTTAAATGGTATTTCTCCAAAAGATCCACCCTTTTTATATATTTTATAAATGATTTCTGATAACAGAATAAAACCCTTAGAATAAAATGAATCAAAATCGACTTTTTCTAGCGCTTCTCTTCTGTAGCACCTAAATCCATTTGTAAAATCAGTAATGGGAACTTTCAGCATAAATCTAATATAGGAATTAACAATCCGACTAAATATTATTCTTTTTACATTCAATCCTTTGATTATTGATTCTTTCAAATATTTAGATGCTATAACAACGTCAAACATGTTGCATTTACTTATCATAATGGGAATATATTTTGGGTCATGACATAAATCAGCATCCATTTCAATAAAAAATTCTATATTTTTATTTTTTAATCCTTCTTGAAATCCTCTTAGTACCGCCGATCCCCTTCCTCCCTTGTTCTTTCTTAAAATTAGCTTTATTCTCTTGTCGTAAGAAAAACGTTCATTTATCAACTCCGCGGATTTATCGGGCGAATTGTCATCGACAATTATTATCTTAGGTTCTGGAAAATATACTAATACACGCTCTATTGCCTTGATTATTGTTTCATGCGCATTGTAACAGGGAATAATTATAGCTATGTTGTTGTGCATATTTTTTAATAGTATACTCTATTGGGGAGATAAAGATGAAGATTTGCATATCGGCAATCGTTCTAGCAAAAAACGAAGAAAAAAATATAGCTGATTGTCTGAAAAATTTAAAATGGTGTGATGAGTCAATTGTCATTGACGATAATTCCACTGATGAAACTGTTAAAATTGCAGAAAAAAATAACGCAAAAGTTTACTCAAGGTCTTTAGATAATTTCTCAAATCAAAGAAATTTTGGGATCACAAAAGCAAGTGGAGAATGGATGCTATTTGTAGATGCGGACGAAAGAGTTTCAGGCGCTCTTGCTTTTGAAATTTCAAACGTCCTATCAAGTTGGACAAATGAAATAGATAATGAATATAAAGGCTTTTATATTCCCCGTTTTGATGTCATTTGGGGAAAAGAATTAAGGTATGGAGATTCAGGAGTAAAATTGCTAAGGCTAGCAAAAAAAAATGCAGGGAAATGGGAGGGATTAGTCCATGAAAAATGGAAAATTAATGGAAAAATAGGTTCATTAAAAAACCGAATAATTCATTATCCGCATCAGACAATTTCAGAGTTTTTATCGGAAATTAATTTTTATACTGCATTGAGAGCAAAAGAGCTTTATTCAAGGAAAATAAAAGTTAATATATTATCAATAATTCTGTATCCTTCCTGCAAATTCGTTTTAAATTATTTTTTAAAAAAAGGCTTGTTGGACGGAATCCCGGGGCTGATGCAGGCGCTCCTTATGTCATTTCATTCATTTTTGGTTAGAGGCAAATTGCGGTTGATGTGGAATAGTAAATGATATGTTTTCTCTAGCCATCTTGATTGGTATTTACTCATATCTCATTTTTGAGCTTGGACTGGTAGGAATTTTATATAAAGACCACATAGTTTTAGCAACATTTATCTTCGGATTATTTATTCTCTATTTTTATAAAAAAAAGATAAAAAGTAAATTGCCTCAGTATTCTAAAGTATTGAAGCAAATGCAGAAGATAAATGTTAAAAGTGCAAAACGCAATTGGTTGCCAATCGTTGCCTTTTCTATATTAGTTTTACAGGGAATTGTTAATCTTATTGGGGCATTGGGGCCGGAATTGGGATTCGATGCTCTTTGGTATCACTTGACGTTGCCTAAAATTTACCTACAAAATCACGCAATTTTCTATATTCCCGGAGGACTCTTATATTATTCAACAATGCCCAAGCTTACGGAAATGCTCTATACGGTCGGATTATCATTTGGGAGTGAAATTTTTGCAAAACTTATTCATTTTTCTTTCGGAATTTTAACTTTAATAGCGCTTTATAGGTTGTCCCGCAAGTTTTTATCAAAAACTTATTCCCTTCTGGCGCTTGTTCTTTTTTATTCCAATCTGATTGTTGGGTGGATATCAATATCTGCTTATATTGATTTAGCCAGAACTTTTTTTGAAATAATGGCACTGTGGGGATTTGTAAATTGGATTGAAAAAAAAGAAAAAAAATGGCTTATTATCTCGGCGATATTATTAGGCTTAGCAATATCAACCAAACTTTTGGCGTTGGGTAGTCTTTTAATCTTTGCTATCCTTATAGTAATTTTTACCCGCAAAATTAATAATATCTTAATTTATTGTTTTTGCGCTTTAATAATTCCGTTACCCTGGTTTATTTTTTCCTACATTTATACCGGTAATCCCGTATACCCATTTTTTACAAGTATTTATCCCGTAAAGTTTACTCTTGATTTAATTAATCCCTTGAGTCTTTCAGATCCCATTTCTTCTCTTTATGTAATATTCTTACCAATAACAATATTTATTTATAAAAAGCTTAAATTATCTTTCAAAATAATATCTCTATATTCTTTTCTTGCAATTATTGCGTGGTATCTGACTCCGCAGACAGGCGGAGGGAGGTTTATATTGCCTTATCTTCCAGCCTTTTCTTTAATGACATTAGTAATTATTAATATGATTAAACGAATAGCGCTACGCAGTATTTTTATTGGGTTAATAGTTGCTTTAGCATTATTTTCTATAATTTATAGAGGTGCTGCGAATTCAAGACATATTCCTGTTATTTTGGGGCGAGAATCAAAATCTCAATTCCTCACAAAGTATTTAAATTTTTCATTTGGGGATTTTTATGATACGGATGGTTATTTTGCCGATAAAATAAAAAAAGAAGACCAAGTTCTTCTCTATGGGTTTCATAATCTTTATTATATAAATTTTCCTTTTATAGATTCGTCCTATATAAAAAAAGGAGATGTGTTTAATTATATAGCTGTTCAGGGAAGCAATTTTCCTTATAGATTTAGATTTTGGAATTTAATTTATTATAATGATAAGACTAATATAAGATTATATTCTCTGGGAGGCTTGAGATGGACTTACTAAAAAAAATATTTATCTTTGTACTATTTCTTTTTCCCTTAGGCGAGATTGCGCGTATTGATTTTGGCAATGGTGTTGCATTAAAACCCTTAGATATTGGTGTGGGAGTTCTTGTCTCGTCGTGGTTGGCGTTCAAACTTTTCAATAAACAAAAAATTAGGCAAAAAAATATATACATTCCTGCATTGCTATTTTCCTTAAGCGGATTTTTTTCCTTAACTGTTGGCAATCTGCAATTATCGCTAAATGAGTTTTTAATTTCTTTTTTGTATTTACTTCGTTGGCTTGCTTATGCGGGTGTATTTTTTGTAATTAGCGATTTCGACAATGACTTCAAGAAGAAAATTTCGAACACATTAATTATCGTTGGTTCTTTGGTTGTAGGATTAGGGTATTTACAATATTTTTTTTATTCAAACCTTAGAAATTTATATTATTTAGGATGGGATGAACATATGCACAGAATGTTTTCTGTGTTTCTTGATCCGAATTTTGCCGGAGCTTTTTTCGTACTATTTTTTTTATTTTTAATCGGAGTATTCTTGAAAAACAAAAATATTTCAGCAGGAATATTGTTAATGTTGACATTGGGAGCCGTATTTTTAACGTTTTCCAGAAGCGCTTTGATCATGTTAATTATAAGTTCAAGTTTATTATTTGTATTAATGCATAAAAAAATATGGATAGCAATATTGTTCGGAATTACAATTCTGGTGATAACGATGTCATCAAGGTATTTCAGCATTGAAAATATTAATTTATTTAGAATTGTTTCGTCAGAAGCCCGCCTTGCAACTGCAAAAGAAGCGGTGAGAATAATATTGAGCCGGCCAATTTTTGGAGTAGGTTTTAATTCTTATAGGTATGCAAAATTGGACTATGGTTTGAGGAATAACAAGTTATATCTAATAAGCCATGCGGATGCAGGAGTTGATAACAGTTTTTTATTTGTTGCAGCCACTACGGGAATTGTAGGGTTTATTTTATATTTATTTTTGTGGTTTAGGATATTTAAAATTGCCTCTATTTTGGCAATTGCTTCAATCGCAGGAATATTTATTAATAGCTTATTTATAAATAGCTTATTTTATCCTTTCATCATGTTGTGGCTTTGGATAATTATTGCAATTAAGGTGAATAGATAATTTTTATTTCCTTTATAGCTTTGTTTCCTGCAATATCTATAGCCTCAACCCTTATTTTGTTTTCTCCGTTTTGAAGAGGAAGACTATAGGAAAAATTTCCATTACTGTCCGTGATTGCCCAGAAACCGTTAATGGTTACTTTAGCATCGGTATCCGTTGCCCCTTTAATACTTGCAATATTTTGGTCTTTTGAGAAAGATTGTCCGTCTGTTGGCGAATTAAGACTGAGATATGGAGGAGCGTTTTTGAAAGCTGTAATTATGGTGTTAGAGAAATCACTTTCTTTTTCATTCACAACTGATTTGGCTTGTATAATATTCTCGCCCGGTTTTATTGTTTGCTTGAATGAAAATTTTCCATCATCGCCCGCTTTAACGGTGTCAACTAAGTTATAATTTATATATAGGTTTACTGTTTGTTTTTTTGAGGCAATTCCGGAAATTATAATAGAAGCACTTGTAGTTGCTTCCGGAAATGAATCAAGAACAGGAGGAGCAATAAAGGAAGAGCTTTGAATTTTCGTTTCCACTTTGCTTTGGGAGCCTGATAGGAAAAGGCTAAGATTAACCAAGAGCGGAATTCCAAATTTGAATGATAAAAAGACTACGAGAACAATACCAAGAATACTTAATGCGAGATTTTTCTTAGTTTTTTGCTCCATTCTTTTTGATAGTCTTGACCTAATCATAGTTTTTCTCCAGAGCCGATAGGTAGAATCGAACTACCATTTACGGTTTACGAAACCGCTGTTCTGCCACTGAACTATATCGGCCAATGGCGATATTGTAGTAAATTTTCCACCAAAGAGCAATTTATACTTGATAATTTTTAATATCTTGACAAGGGTTTGGGAATACTATAAATTAATTGAAACACTAATCTAAAAGAACATTCTTGCAAAATATGACAGAAAAAGAAACAGAAGAACGATCTCAAGAAAGAAACTTCAAAAACCCCCTAGAACAACGACAAATTTCATTTAATAGCGTACTCTGCATTGGTCTTGATCCTGATTACTCAAAGATCCCCGATAGTATTATGGGAAAGTTTCCAAGCTATGAAATGGGTTCAGCAATACTTGAGTTTAACAAGCAAATAATTGATGCTACCAATTCTCTTGTATGTTCGTATAAACCTAATATGGCTTTTTATGAAAAATCCGGATTAAGGGTGCTAAAAGATACAATTGATTACATTAGAAAGAAAGATTCATTAATATCTGTTATCGCTGATGGGAAAAGAGCAGATATTGGAAATACGAATATTCCTTACGTAGAAACTATCTTTGATTATCTTGATGCGGATGCTGCTACAATTAACCCATACTTTGGAGGAGAAGCAATAAAACCTTTCCTGGAAAGAAAAGATAAGGGAATTTTTGTTTTGTGCAGGACATCAAATAAGGGTGCTGAAGATGTACAAGATTTAATTGTTAAACATCTTGAGCTAGGAGAAGTACCACTTTACCAAGTCGTAGCATATAAAGCTGCCTATGAATGGAATGCCAATAAAAACATTTGTTTAGTCGTAGGCGCTACTTGGCCTAAGCAGTTGGCTGAAGTTCGAAAAATTGTTGGACCGGACATGACGATTCTAATACCCGGATTAGGAAAACAAGGAGGGAAACCTGAGGATATGGTATTGGGATATAATTCTGCAAAAAGAGGAGTCATTGGTAGTATTTCCAGAGAAGTTATTTTTGCTCAGCCAAAAAGTGGCGAAAGTTATATGCAGGCAGTTAGAAAAGAAGCAATGAAATGGCGCGACGCAATTAATGCGTACCGCTAAAGATAAAGAAATATGGAAGTATTACGACCATTACCCAGAGAAGAAAGAGTAAGGGAAATCTTCCAGAAGAGTGGAGGCATTCTTGAAGGGCACTTTATTGCCCACTCATGGAAACATCTAGATAGATACGTTGATAAAAGATTATTCTATGCCTATACCCAAGAAACTACTGAAATCTGCAGTATGTTTGCCGAGGATTTTAAGAATGACAATATAGAAGTGGTAATTGCGCCTGCGACCGGTGGAATAATTCTATCTTTTGAAACTGCTAGATTGCTAACGCTTATGACAGGGAAAAAAGTCATTAGTGCTTTTCTGGAAAAAAGAAAAGAAGGAGGATTTGAATTTCATAAAGGCGTAGCAGAATTAATTAAAGATAAACGAGCCCTCGACCTAGATGACGTCCTAACAACAGGAGGATCTTTAAAAGACGCGGTTGACGAAACAAGAAAGGCCGGAGCTAAAGTAGTTAGAGTAGGCGTAATTTGGAATAGAGGAGGAGTCAAGCCGAAAGATATTGGAGTAGAAGATGAAGTAGGAATAGATTCCCTGTGTAATATACGTTTTCAGGATTGGACTTCAGCAGAATGTGCGATTTCTGGTCCGTGTAGCAAAGGTATACCTTTAACAAAACCTTAATGAGCATTGAGCACCTAAGGATCCCTGCGCCGGTTGATCTTCATACGCATCTTCGTGATGTGGGTCAAAACCAAAAAGAAGATTTCTATACGGGGACACGTGCAGCCTTGGCCGGAGGATTTGTTCTGGTAGACGATAAGTCGAACAAACAAAAACCAATTTTTACATTTGAAGATCTTGCAGAAGAGATGGAAGTAGCGAGACCAAAAATATTGTGCGACGTGGGATTTGATTTTGGCTCTGATGGAAAAAATTTAGATGAATTTCCAAGAATAAAACATTTAACAAATAGATTAAAAGTTTTTCTTAATGAGACTACGGGCAATTTGAAATTGGCTGATCCAAACTTACTTAGAAAAATTTATCCGGCTTGGCCTGAGGATGGATTAATATTGCTTCACGCTGAAAACGATATGGTACCATTTGCCCTAAGTGTGATTGAGGAGACAAGGGGAAGAACGCATTTTCATCATATAAGCACGAAGAGAGACTTTGAGCCGATAATTGAGGCAAGAAAGAAAGGTCTGCCTGTAACCTGCGGGGTTACGCCTCATCATTTATTTTTGACCAAAGATGATGTAAAAAGATTGGGATCGTTCGGCTATATGAAACCGGAACTCGCAACCCAAGAAGACGTTGATTTTCTATGGCAAAATTTAAAATTCATAGATGTTATCGAATCCGACCATGCGCCACATACCAAAGAGGAAAAACTGTCCGAAAAACCTCCGTCCGGAGTTCCGGGATTGGAAACAATGCTTCCTTTGATGCTTACTGCCGTTGCTCGGGGTCGCTTGAGCTTGCCCCGATTGATCGAACTTATTAGTACTAATCCACAGAGAATTTTAGGCATAAAGCTTCCGGAATCAACGTATACGATAGTTGACCTGGCAGAAAAACATAAACTAAGCAATGATGGATTGGAAACAAAATGCGGTTGGACACCCTTTACCGGTATGGAAGTCCAAGGAAAAGTTAAAACAGTTTTTATCAGAGGTAAAAAAGTCTTTGATAATGGACAGATTCTTGTGCTTCCAGGGTTTGGTAAGGCTTTAAAGCAGTAGGCCAAAGCTATCTCCTTTTGTGTCTTGTGGCGACTTTTAGCTCTAAAATTGCCTTGATCATCTCAGCTTGGGCCAATCGCAGCTCGTTATCGGTTGATTTTTCACTCATAACTTTCTCTGCGCGTTTTTTCGCTTCCATTGCCCGTGCAACTTCAATATCCTGCGCTTTTATTGCATGTTCTGCAAGAATGCTTATCTTATTGCTCTGAACTTCCAAAAATCCGCCTGTTATTGCAAGATATTGCTGATTAGTTCCTTTTTTGACGATCATTTCTCCAGGATTCACCTGAGTTAAAAGGCTGATATGATTAGGCAGAATCGCAATCTCACCGTTTACGGTTGGGACTACTACCTCATCAACCTCATCTTTGTAGATTACTTTTTCAGGTGTAATTATTTCAAGAAGAAGATTCATTACTTCGTTTCGTCTGCTCCCTTTTTAACCGCCTCCTCGATTGTCCCGACCATGTAGAATGCATTTTCCGGAAGAGAATCATGTTTACCGTCCAGAATTTCCTTGAATCCCCTTACGGTATCTTCAATTTTCACATACCTTCCGGGTTGTCCTGTGAATATTTCTCCTACAAACATGGGCTGACTTAAAAATTTTTGTATCTTTCTGGCTCTTGAAACAGTTAATTTGTCTTCGTTGGATAACTCATCAATTCCAAGGATTGCGATTACATCTTGGAGATCTTTATATCTTTGCAGGACTTTTTGAACGCCTCGCGCAACATTGTAATGGTCTTCTCCTACAACATTGGGGTCTAGGATTCGGGATGTTGATGCCAGAGGATCTACTGCGGGATAGATGCCCTGTTCCGCAATTGCACGTTCAAGATTGATTGTGGCGTCAAGATGGGCAAAGATGGTGACAGGAGCAGGGTCTGTATAATCATCAGCCGGAACATAAACTGCCTGAACCGAAGTAATTGATCCTCGCTTGGTTGATGTGATTCTCTCCTGAAGTTCTCCCATTTCCGATGCAAGTGTCGGTTGATAGCCAACAGCAGAAGGCATTCTTCCAAGCAGGGCCGATACTTCGCTCCCGGCTTGTGCAAACCGGAAGATATTGTCAATAAAAAGCAAAACATCTTCTCTTTTTTGGTCTCTGAAGTATTCGGCCATCGTCAAGGCGGTCAGGGCAACCCTCATTCTGTTGGCAGGCGGTTCGTTCATCTGTCCGAAAACCATGACTGTTTTGTCCATAACTTTGGCTTCTTTCATTTCTAGCCAAAGGCCATTTCCCTCTCTTGTCCTTTCTCCGACTCCTGCAAATACCGAATGACCCTGATGCTCTTTTGCAATGTTTCGGATTAGTTCTTGAACAATGACCGTTTTGCCGACACCCGCTCCTCCAAATATCGCGCTTTTTCCTCCCTTAGTGAATGGCGCTACGAGGTCAATGACTTTTAGTCCCGTTTCCAAAATGTGAGGTCTTGTTTCCTGTTCGGTTAAGAGTGGCGCTTCGCGGTGAATCGGATCATAAGAGATATTCTTGTGCTTTGTGTTGAACGGCTTACCGTCAATAGCCTCTCCAAGAACGTTGAAAATTCTTCCAAGTGTAGGAAAGCCTACGGGAACTTTTATGGGAGAATTTGTGCGCTTAACTTTCATGCCTCTATGCAGAGCATCGGTTGTACCCATGGCTAGAGTTTTAACTTCGTTATTGCCTATGGAAAAAGCGACTTCCAATATCAACTTCTTGTTTCCGCTCAGTTCAATTTCGAGAGCTTCATGGATGAATGGCGGATCGGATGCGAAACGAACATCCACGACCGGACCGGTTACTCTAATAACAATTCCTTCATTTACATTATTTTTATTCATAGACATACGTAAAATATGCGCTTCCGATGTCCAAAATTTCGTTTGTAATTTTTTCCTGGCGTCCCTTATTGTATTCAAGCTTTAGATCTTCGGTAATTTCCAATGCGTTGTCTGTAGCTTTTTGCATCGCAACCATTCTGGCTCCTTGTTCGGATGCGTAACTTTCAAGAAGATGTTGATAGATAGTCATCTCCAAAAGGTGTCTCAGGAGTGGCGGAAGTAGTTTTTCAGGACCCGGTTCAAAAAGAGTAAATGAAGCAGATTCCAGTTTCGGAACTTCTATAGGTAAAACGTTGATTATTTTTGGTTTTTGAGAAAAAACATTGATAAAATTTGTGGATATTATTTTAACGTTTCCAACTTTTTGTCCCAGAAAATATTCGTCAATGATTTTCACAATTGGCAAAACCATGTCGAAAGTGGGGAGAATCGTGCCAAACTTAAATGATGCGATCAGTTCCTTGCTTAAATTCGCAACTGCGGTTTCGGTTTTCTTTCCAACCGTTAGGTAAATTGTGTCTTTATTTTGGGAATCGTAATTTAATATTTCGCGAATAAGATTGGTAATTAGTCCGCCGCAAAGGCCTTTGTCCGGAGAAAAAATAATTACAAGAGATTTATTATTGTTGTTTTTCTTCATGTATTCATGCGTATACTTGCTGTCCATGCTGCTTAAAACGTTTTGGGATACGGATAACAGTTTTTCTACATATGGCCTGCCTGCTACGGTTGCATTCTGAGCCTTCTTAAGCTTTGATACGGCAATCGTCTGCATTGCGTGGGTTGTCTTAGCAACATTACCTGCAGTTCTGATTCTTCTTTTTAGAGATAAGAGATTTGCCATACTTATTGAAATCTTTTTTTAAATTCATCTATCAATTTCGAAATTTGTTTTAGTGCCTGCTCTGTCGGTCTATCGCCCGCGGATAATGTTTCCAGAACTTTCGGATAATTCTTTTTCGCAAAGCTGTGTAAATCTTTTTCAAACCTATGAAAAGAATCAACCGGAATGTCGTCCATCAGTCCGCTCGTTACAGCGTAAATGCTTAATACTTCCAAATTCTCCGTAAGGGGGAAGTATTGAGGTTGCTTAAGGATTTCCGTAAGTCTTCTTCCTCGGTCAAGCTGTTTTTGGGTTGCCGGATCAACTTCACTGCCAAATTGCGCAAAAGCTGCAACAGAATTATATTGAGCAAGTTCAAGCCTTAATTTATTAGAGACTGATTTAATTGTCTGCGTTTGAGCTGCGCCTCCGACTCTCGATACGGATTGTCCGACGTTAATGGCCGGTCTGATCCCTGCATTAAAAAGATCTGTTTGTAGGTATATCTGGCCATCGGTAATAGATATAACATTTGTTGGAATATAGGCAGAGATATCGTTAGCCTGTGTTTCAATGATGGGAAGCGCGGTTATTGAGCCTCCTCCATTTTCTTTATTCAATTTGACCGATCTTTCCAAAAGTTTGCTATGGAGATAAAAAATGTCCCCGGGATATGCTTCTCTTCCTGCAGGCCGCTTCAAGACCAGGGAAATTTGCCTATACGCCCAAGCATGTTTCGTAAGGTCGTCGTAAACAATCAGAACGTCTCTTCCTTTGTCCAGAAAATATTCCGCTATTGCGCATCCCGAATATGGAGCCAGATATTGCAGCGCGGCCGAATCGGAAGCGCTTGCGGATACTACTATGGTGTAGCTTCCTGCTCCTTCAGAGTTTAATCTGTCAATGACCTGAGCTATGGTGCTTTTTTTTTGCCCGATTGCTACATATACGCAAACAACAGGTTTTTTATTAAACTTTTGATTAATAATGCTGTCTATCGCGATTGCAGTTTTTCCTGTTTGCCTGTCTCCTATGATAAGCTCTCTTTGTCCCCGGCCAATTGGAATCATGGAGTCGATTGCTTTGATGCCTGTTTTAAGGGGTGTGGAGACAGGCTCACGGTCAACAACGCCTGCCGCAATTTTTTCCAAAGGCATATTTTTGCCTTTTTTTATTTTGGGCTTGTTGTCTTGCGGATTCCCGAGTGGATCTATTACTCTTCCCAATAGCTCCTCAGACACTTCGATTGAAAGCATCTTGCCTGTTGTTTTCAAAGTGTCTCCTTCTTTTACGCTTGATGTTTCCCCCAAGAGTATTATGGAGACGCTTTCTTCATCAAGATTCAAGACGGTTCCGGCGTTTCCGTCTTCGAAGATAACTTTTTCTCCCATAATTGCCCGGGATAGTCCTGATGCGGTTATTACGCCGTCAGTGTTCTTGATAACGGTTCCAACGTTTTGTATTTTGACATCTCCGCCATATGCCGTTAATATTTTTTCCAGTGTTCCTATAATTTTATTGTTATCAATCATAATTTTGTTCTACGAAACTAAGGATCCTATGAAGTGAATTCTTCAATGTGAAATCATAGACAATGTCATTATCTACGATGCGCATGCCAAGCATAAGCGACGGATCTTTTTCCAAAATAATTTTTTTGTAAGGAAAAAGTTTTATAATTTTTTTCAGGTCTTGATTATTAAGAGGTGAAGAGCTGGAGATAATAAGCGTATTTTCTTTTTCTCCTAATTTTAAACCGTTGATATACTTTTTTAAATCTTTGATGCTAAGAAGGGAAGCGATTTTTTCAACCTTTTTTTGGTCAAGATATCTATAGCTTGCTCCGATAAGTTCATCTATTTTCTTTTTGTTCATACTCAATCAATTTTCTTCATTTTTTTCAACGCCTGCGAAATAACTTCTTTTTGCTCTTTGGATGAAAAGAATTCCCTCAAGGTTTTTTCCAAGAATGTGACAGCCAATTTACTGGTGTTCATAGCCAGCCTTTTTTCTGTTGCTGCCGATTCTTTTGCAATCTGCTCTTTAGCATCAATTAATAATTTTTCCGTGTGATTTTTTGCTTCTTCGTTTGCTTGTCTGGTAACTACTGTCAGTTCCTGTTTTGCGTCTTCAATTATTTTCTTTGATTGAAGCTGCGCATTTCTTAATATGTTTTTTTCTTCAATAAGTACTTTTTCAAGCTTTATTCTGGCATTTTCTGCGTGTTCCAATCCTTCCCTAATTGTAGTTTGTCTTTTTTTCAAGACATCAAGAATCGGCTTATATAGTACTTTTTTTAATATGAAAAGTACAATTAAAAAATTTAATACTTGAGCACCCAAAAGTACAGGATTCAATCCAAAATTTTTTATTATTTCCATATATTAAGAACATTAAGGAAATTTTCCCTTCAATAGATTATTTTCCAAAAGCTAATATTAGGGAATAAATTGCAATTGCTTCTGCGAATGCCATTGAAAGCAGCATCGCGGGTAAAATTTTCGCTGACGCTTCGGGATTTCTTCCGAGCGCTTCCATCGCTTTTGTACCAATAAGACCAATTGCTATTGCCGGACCTATACCTCCTATAGCTATAATTAAACCTCCCGATATACTAAATTCCATAATTCACCTCCTTTATCGTCTGTATTTCATCTTACACTATCATTTATATTCATGCAAATACTTTTAGTGCGTCTTCTGGTGAGACGTTGTTAATATTGCCATGAAAGACATGGTCAGCATCGAAAATACAAGAGCCTGAACAAAGCCAACGATTACTTCCAAAAGTAAGAATGGGAGAGGGAATGCAAAGGCGAAAATTGAAGATACTGTAACCAATACGACTTCCCCCGCATAAATATTTCCAAATAGCCTAAAGGAGAGGGAAACAACTTTGGTTAATTCCGATATGATTTCAAGAATTCCTATAAAGAGATTGATTGGGTTGAGGGAGAAATATCGGCCGAGATATTCTTTTATTCCAATTGTCTGAATACTTAGCGAATGGGTGGCGACCGCAGATATAAGCGCTAATCCAAGCGTAGTATTCAGATCACTCGTAGAGCCTCTGAAAAGCGGTACGAGTTCATGTTCATGAAAAAAACCTATTGACCCGACTCCGGGAATGAGCGCGCTCCAATTTATGAATAATATATACAAAAAGAAAGTCATGAAGTAGGGAAATATTTTGGGGGCAACATGCTGGCTAATTGACTCCGTAAGACTATAGAAAGTTTCTATTATAAATTCTGCCATATTTTGAAGAAAGTTGTCGGGCATAATCGTGATTTTTTTACCGATATGAAAAGCTCCTCCGATTAGAATTATATCTACAAGAATTGTATTAAGGAGAGTATTGGTAATAGGAAGCTTTCCTATTGTTAAAATTGTTTCCGGCGCAAATGACGGCATTTACTTTAATTCTAAATGCAGATCGTGTTTAAGTCAAGAAGCGGAACTTCACTAAGCAGTTTCCTTATGGGGTTTGCCCCGTAACATCGCTCTTGCGCCTGCCCGCCTCTGGAGGGATGCGAGGATGTAAACCTCAAGAGCAAGTAAGATCGTTATGGCGCCACTTCCTGCCAGTATCTGGGGATTTGTTTGACCATGGAAGGATAATTAAGCATAAAGTCAGGCCTTTCGGTAAAGGTAACGGAAGGG
>MFPH01000035.1 GCA_001782645.1 Candidatus Levybacteria bacterium RIFCSPLOWO2_12_FULL_37_14
ATTGCCTGAAGAGTTAGCGTAAATAACACTCCCAGAATAAGAAATTTATTAAATTTAAATAGCGTTTTTCCCCGCATAACAAAAGCCAAAGCCATATGGGACACAACCAGCGTATTGAGCACTATAGTTCTGGCAAAAGTTTCCGAAGATCCATTCTCAAGCAAGGTACTGAATATCAAAAGGTAGCCAAGAGAAAGTGAAAGCCCAATCGTAATAATTAGAGTAAGACGGGCGCGGTTTAAAATTGGCGCATGAGGATCTCTGGGCTTATTATTTAATACGGTATGATCTTTATTGTCAGATGCTAAGGCCAAAGCAGGCAGACCGTCTGTTACCAGATTAATCCAGAGGATTTGGGTTGGAAAAAATGGATTCGGCAGTCCGAATAAATTTGCAAAAAAAACAAAAGCCAGATCGGAAAAATTGGTAGCCAGGAGATAAGTAATGGCTTTTATAATATTGTTATAAATTGTTCTTCCTTCTTCAACAGCTGAGACAACAGTGGCGAAATTATCATCCGTCAAAATGATATCGCTGGCTTCTTTAGCCACGTCAGTTCCGCATTCTCCCATTGCCAGTCCTACATCAGCGCGTTTTAACGCTAAAGCGTCGTTCACTCCGTCTCCGGTTACGCCTACCACATAACCCATTTTTTTTAGCACTGTCACTAATCTTAATTTATCTTCGGGTTTTGTGCGGGCAAAAATACGGGTCTTTAAGATTATTTTCTCCAACTGCTCATCTGATAATTTATCTATTTCTTCTCCTGTTGCGATATCATCTCCTTTTTCAAGAAGCCCAATCTCTCTGGCTAAAGCACTTGCGGTCAAAACATTGTCCCCGGTTACCATAATCGTCTGAATTCCGGCTTTTCTGGCATTTTCAACCGCAGTTTTTGCTTCTGGGCGGGGCGGATCGTATATTCCGACAATTCCCAGAAAAATAAGGTCTTTTTCCGCATCCTTTCTCTCAATATCGCCTTTATGGTTAGAAATTCTTGTTCCGAATCCAATCACCCGATATCCTTCCCTGGCGTATTCTTCATAAATTTTATTAATTCCCTCTCTTTCTTTTTCGGAAAGCTTACTTTTGGATAGAACCACTTCCGGAGCGCCTCTGACAAAAATATGCTTAACTTTATTTTGCCAGATAGTTGTAATAGTTGAGGTTTGCGGATCAAAAGAATATTCTTCAAGAATTTTTCCTTCTGCTTTTATTTTCTCCAAATTTCCTGCTTGCTCTTTGGCCCAGAGAAGGAGAGCTCCATCTGTTTTGTCGCCAATTACATCAAAGGAATTTTTTTCTTTTTTTTCAATAAGAGACGCCGTATTCCCAAGTACGCAAGCCCTGATTAGAGAAGTCTCATATTCTTTCTTTGGTGTCCAGAATTTTTTAACCCGCATTATATTTTGGGTCAAAGTGCCGGTTTTATCGGTTATGATTATCTGAACTGCTCCCAAAGTTTCAACGGATTGCATGCGTCTGACAATTGCTTTCCTTTTTGCCATTTTTGATGTTCCTATTGCCAGGGCAATTGTAACTACGGCAGGAAGTCCTTCGGGAATAGCGGCAATACTAATGCTTACTGCAATCAGCAAGAGAGGTATAAATTCTTTGCCTTGAAAAATTCCAACAGGAACAATAATTGCTGCAATTATGAGAATAATGGCTGATAAAATTTTTGCCAGTCCATCCAGGCGTTTTTGCAAAGGTGTTTTGTCCGGAGCAACAGAGCCTAGTGTTTGGGCAATTTGTCCAAAACGAGTTTGATTACCGATTGTCGTAATCAGTATGCGCGAATTACCCCTCGTTACAAGAGTTCCTGAAAAGACGGAGTCATTATGGTTTTTGATAACGGATAATGATTCTCCGGTCAAGATTGACTCATCGACCTCCAGAAATTTATCTGAAATTATTTTTCCATCTGCGGGTATTTTATCTCCTTCGGAAATGCGTACAATATCACCGGGAACCAAATCTCCCGCGTCAAGCTGAAGTACTTTTCCATCCCTAATTACACGAACCTCAGATTTTACAAAAGCTTTTAGTTTGTCCAAAGATTTCTCTGCCCTGTACTCTTGCGCAAAGCCAAACAGTGCATTAAGAAACAAAATAATTAGAATGAGTGTTCCATCAAGTGTATTTCCAATTACAAAAGAGAGAATAGAAGCTATAACCAAAATGCCGTTGATAAAGGTTGGAAATTGGGAGATAAAGAGAGAAAAAGCAGATATTCTCTCTTGTGCTGTGATCTCATTTTTACCAAAAATCCTCTGTTTTTCTTGTACCTCTAAGGAAGTCAGTCCTTTCTCCATTATTTTATTCTAGCATAGAAAATTTCTACTTAACACTCAATGGTTCTGCAGCAGATGAGGGTTTGTGCTATACTGCAAGTTAGTCTAACATCGCCTTGGGTGATGTGGAGCAATAAGACGAATGGTCAAAAACATGCGTTTTAAAGCCGAGAAACATCATCAATTATAACCGGCCAAGACTAGATTGGTCGGTTTTTATGAAATTTACCAAATTTTTTTCTTTGACATTCTTAGGCCTAGCATTTGTTGTTTTCATCTTCTTCTCAAGCATTGTTTCCTTGATTACCGATTGGTGGTGGTATCAGGAAGTAGGATTTACCGAAGTTTTTGTAAAATCCCTCAGCACTAAAATCATTGTGGGCTTTACAGCGGGAATTATTGCCGCAATCTTTCTTCTTACGAACTTATCTCTTGCCCTGCGTTCCAAAATTCCATGGTTGGTTGCTATCCCGGAAGCCCTAATTGGCACCAGTCAACCCCTAAATCTGAATAGCCGTTTACTCGGAAAACTCGGTATTATTATTAGTTGTATTATTTCTGCCTTTATTGCTCTTATCGCCGCGAGCAGCTGGCACGATATCTTAAAGTTCTTATCAAGCTCGCCGTTTGGTCAAAAAGACCCGTTATTTGGCCAGGATGTGTCTTTTTATGTGTTTTCCCTGCCTGTTTACTCCTTGGGGCTTGGTCTTATAAAAACCGTTATTTTAATATCGCTTATCGGTTGCGGAATCATCTATATTCTGCGAGGCAGCCTTAATTTGTCTAGCTTTTTCCCTAAGCTTAATCTCTCCAAATTAACCGGAAAATCTAAAAGTCTGATTCCGAAATCGGCAAAAAATCCAATTTCTGATCCGAAGGCCAGACTGCATATTGGCATCCTCTTATCTCTCTTTTTGATTACTATTGCCATTGGTACCCATCTTTCCCTCTATAGCCTGCTCACCGCTCAAAGTGGCCCTGTATTTGGTGCTGCCTTCACTGATGCCAATGTTATGATACCGCTTCTTCGCGTATCTGTTTTTGTTTACGGCCTAGCTGCCATCCTGGCTTTATTTTATGGTGTGAGCGGAAAAATTGCGCCTCTTTTCGGAACAATTTCTCTGACTGTAATAGTCGGGCTTGCGTCTTGGATTATCCCCTCGGTCTTTCAAAAACTGATCGTTGCGCCCAATGAACTTACTAAAGAAACGCCGTTTATTAAATACAATATCGCGGCCAGCCGTAAGGCTTATGGTTTAGATAAGGTGGAAGAGAGGGAAATAGCAGCGAGTAAACCAATTACAGCCGCGGACATTGCTGCCAATAACCTCACAATTAAAAATGTGAGGCTCTGGGATAGAGAGCCGCTGCTCTCCACTTTTTCCCAAATTCAGGAAATCAGAACTTACTACGAGTTTTCTTCTGTTGACAATGATCGCTACACAATTAACAATGAACTTCGTCAAGTTATGCTTTCTCCCAGAGAACTGGCTTCCGACAGTCTGCCTAATAAAAACTGGATTAACGAGCGGCTTACATTTACTCACGGGTATGGTATTACTGCGGGACCTGTCAATCAGGTTACTCCGGAAGGGTTGCCCGTGCTCTTTGTCAAAGATTTGCCTCCAAAATCCGAAGTCAAAGAGCTTGAGGTCACAAGGCCGGAAGTTTATTACGGGGAAATCCCTAATGAGTATGTCGTAGTCAAAACGAAATCCAGAGAATTCGATTATCCTAAAGGAGAAGAAAATGTCTATAGCAGCTATGCAGGAAAAGGCGGCGTTGAAATCAATTCTCTCGTGCGGCGACTGCTGTATGCAATACGTTTTGGTTCCTTGAAACTATTTTTATCCAGTGATATTACAAAGGAAAGCCGTATCCTTTATTACCGCAATATAAAAGAAAGAGTTAGTAAAATTGCTTCCTTTCTTACCTACGACCGCGATCCGTACCTAGTGATCGATAGAGGCAAAATGTATTGGGTACTTGATGCTTATACATCAACCGATCGGTATCCGTATTCCCAACCATTACCATTAAATGGGGGTAATGTTAACTATATTAGAAATTCAGTCAAGGTAGTGGTAGATGCTTATGATGGGTCAATCAAATTTTATCAAGCCGATTTGGATGATCCAATTATCAAAACCTACACTAAGATATTCCCCAAAACTTTTCAAAAACTTGAGGAAATGCCCAAGAATTTAATTTCTCACCTTCGCTATCCGGAGGATATCTTTACGCTGCAAACCGCAATCTACACCACGTACCATATGGATGACCCGCAAATTTTCTACAACAAAGAGGATCAATGGGAAATCCCTGCTATTGTGCAAGGGGGCACAGCGCAAACAGAAAATGATGCTCCAATCATGAATCCACGGCACATGATTATGAAGCTTCCGGGTGAAAAGGCAGAAGAGTTTATCTTGATGTTGCCATTCACGCCTAGAGCAAAAGATAACCTTTCCGCATGGATGGTTGCTAGAAACGATGGACAGAAATACGGCAAGCTCGTTGTTTACCGTTTCCCCAAAGACAAATTGATATTTGGCCCCAAGCAGATTATCGGTAGAATAAATCAGGACGCTGAGGTCAGCAGGCAAATCTCTCTTTGGGATCAAGGCGGTTCTCAGGTAATTCAAGGCTCACTTCTGGTTATTCCAATTGAGGAGTCTTTAGTTTACGTCCGGCCGCTTTATCTTAAGGCAGCGTCGGGAAAAATTCCGGAACTCAAACGGGTCATCGTTGCATACGAAAACAAAATTGCCATGGAAGAAACGTTGGAGGCTGGTCTCGCTAAGATATTCGGTACTGCCGAAAGTCAAGTTAAATCATCAGAAGAAACACCTACCCGGGAAGCATCTGTTGACAGTAGTAAAGAAAGTCTCCTTCAACAAGCAACAGCAGCGTATCAATCTGCAATCAATGCGCAAAGGGATGGAGACTGGGGGAGATATGGGGAGGAAATAAAGAAGTTGGGAGAAGTCTTGAGTAAGCTACAGCAATGAATATTAAGAAATGGCTTATCATTATAATTGTAGTGCTTGTACTTCTTAGCTTCTTGCCGTCTTTGTTCATGGCATACTAAAGAAAGATCAATGATCCCATTTGTCATAATCAGGAAAATATTTTTATCCATTGTGCCGCTAGTGTTTTTTTATTTTTTAAAAAAGATAATTAATCCCCAAAAGCCCAAGAGAAAATCGCATCTGCCTGATCTTGACAAAGAAAAAATTGTAGAAGGAGAAATTATAGATGAAAATAGCGATAGTCGTTGACATTCGCTATTTTCATTTAATTCTAACAATTCCATGGT
>MFPH01000036.1 GCA_001782645.1 Candidatus Levybacteria bacterium RIFCSPLOWO2_12_FULL_37_14
TGTCTTCCCGAAAAGTGCTGAATATCTCACACAAAAAGTATAGCATAATTCACGGACAAGACGCCAGCAAAATTACATTAATTTCAAAAAAAGCGAATTACGCTTTTTCCCTAGATCCTAATCGCGGCCAAGCAGTTTCTTGAGAGCGTGGACAGTTGAAGCTTCTTTGAGATGAGTTTTTAAATTAACCGCTTCATTCCAAATATTATCAAAGGCTAATTCAATAATCCCCTCAATCATCTTAAGCGTTTCATCTTTCGTGTACTTCTTATTCTCAATATTTTGTTTCCATTCAATATATGACCCTGTTACTCCACCGACGTTAGCCAAAATATCCGGCACAATCACAACGCCTTTCTTGGTTAAATATTCATATGCCTCATAAGAAACCGGTCCGTTAGCCATTTCGATGATGATTTTCGCTTTTATCTTCTTCATATTCTTAACATTGATTACGTTTTCCAATGCCGCAGGAACAAGAATGTCAACCGGAAGTTCCAATAGAGCTTCGTTAGAAATTGGCCTGCCTTTAGTTAAATCGCAAACTCCCCCGACACAATAACAACCGGCTACCATTCCTTTTTCTTTTTTGCATTTCAAAACAAGAGGAATATCCAAAGCGCGAAACTTATGATTTTTTTCCGTTATCGCTCCTTTGGAATCGGAAACAGCTACCACTTTAAAACCTGCTTCTGCTGCAAATTCCGCAAAATATTGCCCTACGTTTCCAAACCCTTGAACTGCTACAGTTTGACTTTCCGGTTTTAATCCCAATCTCTGCACAAGCTCCTCAAGAACAACTACTCCTCCATAACCCGTAGCTTCAGTCCTCCCTGCCAGACCATGATCGCGATTAGACTTGCCGGTAAAAGTTGCATAAAGCAGATTTTCAGGCATATTCAATTTTTTTTCTTTGCTGATTTTTATGTATTCCGAAACCATCCAACCCATGATTTTCGGATTGGTATTAACATCCGGCGCGGGAACATCTTTATCCGGTCCGATAACATCATAAATCGCCCTTATGTATTTCCTGGAAAGTTTTTCAATTTCCGATTCGGTCAGAGTTTTTGGATCAACTATTATTCCGCCTTTTCCGCCTCCGTAAGGAAGATCGGCAACTGCACACTTTAAGGTCATCCACAAAGACAAAGCCATTACTTCTTCCTTCGTGACGTTTTGGTGAAATCTTATTCCCCCTTTGTAGGGACCAAGTTTATTGTTATGCTGAGACCTAAATCCTTTAAAAACTTTTATTTGTCCGTTTTTCAATTTAATTGGAATTTCAACTTCGACTACCCTGTGCGGTTCTAGAAATTCTCTTACCTCATCCTGATCCAAATTAAATTTTTTGGAGATTGTAAAGATGGATTTCTTGGCTTGCGAAAAAATATCTGTCATAAATTAATAAAGAAAAGTATATGCTTTTTAATAATCTTAATCAAGAACCAAAACGCCTTTATTTCACAAAACTCCCTGCGGGAACCTTTTTATGAGGTTTCAGAAGCACTGCTTTTCCGCCAACATCAACCGCAAAAATCAACTTGGAGCTTGAGTAATTTACCTGCTCCTTCTACCTTCTCTGCCTCTACTATAAGACCAATTCTTATTAGCAGTTTTTCAAAATCCTCAAAAGTTATCACCATATTTCCTCTTACCTTCTTACCCTACATTAAATTCTATCACAGGTATGTTTGATTTTTTAATTTCGTTTTTTATTTGTATCTGCATATTTTTTGCATCTTCGAAGCTGACTTTTCTTAACGCCGCCCTTTCGGCAAGCAATTTGTCGCTTATTGTTAATTCTATTACAAGATCGCTGTCTAAAACAATTGTCCCGAATACCGGCTTACCCACTTCGACTTTTGCACGCTCTTTTGCTAATTTTACCATTGTTCTGCCAATCTCCTCGGTCCATGGATTTTGACAAACAAAGTCTCTTTCTTCTTTGGAAAGTTTTGGAAAAACTAAGTCATCCATATCTTTAGCGCAGTTAATGTTCTTTACAAAAGTTGATTTTCCCGTGCAAGTTGTACCAATTACAACGACTCTTTTATCCTTATTACTATCAAGAATCTCCATAAGCTTACGTATAAGACTTTCCTTATCGTTCTGTAATTCCTTACTTAACTTAATCATAATTCAAGTTAACTATACCCAAAATCAATCATCTCCTACTACAAAGGTTCGCTGCTATGTAGCAGCGGAATTAATACTCAAGATATTTTTCTATCTTTTTATGTAGTTCGCTTTTCTCCTCCAGCCTATTTAAAACATTCTTAATTCTATCTTTTTGCCTTTGATTTGCGCTCTTTACTACTTGCTCAAGAAGCAGTTCCGGCCAGAAATACAATGAGTAACGCCTTTTGAAATTATCCCATTCTGAAAGCTCCTTATGTGAATCCGTATCGGCCTGTTTGGATAAGTGGCTAATGATCTTCCTAAAACCCTCCCCCCTTTCCGAAAGCCAAGCTGCAATCTTGGCTATCGTAGTATGCCCTACATGGAGATTTTGTTCAATTTCCCTATAATCCATTCCTTTTATAAGTAATTTTGCAATGCGCAGCCGTTTCGCAAGCATCTTAATTTCCGATTTCGTCAATAAATCCTGTAAGAAAAGCGCCGCGTCTCCAACGTTCTTTGAGGAAACTATGGCATTAACCAGATCAAAGATTAATTCTCCTTGCTCTTTCGTAGAAAGTTTTTCTATCCGTTTGTTCTTTTGAAAATAAACTCTTTTCATATTCTCATTATATACGAAAGTTCGCTGCTATGTAGCAGCGAACTTTTTACGTAACCGTGTTACAGATTTTTGAGGAAAAATTCAACAGTTGCCTTGTCTGCTTTTTCTGCGTGTTTTGGATTATCGTGAAATCCATGCTCTCCGCCCTCAATCGTAACTAAATTTGCATTTTTAAAAAGCTTCGAATATTTAACGGAATCCGAGTATGGAATATAGGAATCTTTATCTCCGTGGATAAAAAGGATTGGAACGCTAATATTCATAAGACCTTTCCATGGCTCAAGAGTTTTAAGTTCGTTCATGAGGTTTTTTCCAACCTTAAATTTTCCACTGCCAATTTCTGTAAAACCAAATTTTTCTGCACGGTCAAAAGCCGGTTTTCCCCAATATTTTATATGCCAACGCGTTGTCGGTTTTAAAATATCCGCGTAATCAATATTTGCATTCCAAAGAACCAATGCCTTAGCGGCATTAGGATTCTCGCCGATAAATAAAGACACTGCTCCTCCCCCAAAACTTGCTCCCAAAATTCCGAAATTTTTATATCCTTTTTCCTGAAGAAATTTTACCGCAAATTCTATATCCTCCGCCTCTTTCGTAGTTGTCATGTCAACGCTTTTACCTTCACTCTCTCCGTGTCCGCGGAAATCAAAGCGAAAAACAGTAAAACCTGCGTTTGACAATTTTCTAGCTAATTCTGTAAATATGCCATCCTCCTCCTTATCAACTGTTATCCCGTGACAAAGAATAATGCATTTTTGAGTTTTTTGTTTAGGGACTGATAAAATTCCGCAGAGCCTTAATCCGTCTGAAGTTTTAAAAAATATTTTTTCTTCCATACGTTGATCTTTATTTGACGAAAAGTTTGCCGATATCTTTGAGGGTAATAAGAACCATTAGGGAAAGCAGAATGATCATTCCTATTGAATGGACGATTGATTCAAATCTCTGCGGAACTTTTTTACCTGTCGCAGCCTCTATCAGAATGAAGAATAACCTTCCCCCATCGAGCGCCGGTATCGGTAAGATATTGAAAAAAGCTAAAGATATAGACAAAATTCCTGCCAAATTAAGAAGTCCTAATATTTTTTCTTTTAAATTTTGAATTTCCAATATAGAACCTGTTATGGATGCTATGCCAACCGGTCCGGATACTCCCTGAGTCAAAGGCTCTGTTGTTTTCTTCTCCAAAGAAACCTTCACAAGGCGCGCCATAACATTCAGATTGTAAGACATCAAATTAACAGGATGTGTAATTCCTGAAAAAATTTTTTGAACCGGGGTTCTATATTCAAGAACCGCCGTTGACATTGAAAAAAGTCCTACTCCCAATCCCCCCTCTCCTGGCGGCGGATTTATTCGGGGAGTAATTTTGGTTTTGTGAATATTCTGTGTTTGTAATTTACTCCAGGTAATTTCAATTTCTTTCCTCCTGTTTTGGTTAACGATATTTATAAAACTTTTTGAATCAGCTATCTTTTGCCCATTTACTGCAACCACTTTTGTCATAGGTTTTAATCCTTGTTTTTCCGCGGGTGAATTTTTGACAACAGCGGATATTACAACTTCTGTAATATTCGTTTGATTTACTCCAAAAAATTTATATTCCGAAAGAAGAGGGAGATCTGTTTTGAATCCTGAAATTCCAAGGAATATATAAAAAATAATCGCAGCCAAAATCGAATTCATTGCCACTCCTGCTACAATTACAACCGCTCTTTGCCAGGCAGTTTTTGCAAAAAACGCTCTTTTTTTATCCTTTATCCTTAATCCTTCATCCTTAATCCTTATTCTCCCTCCTCCGGATTCATCTTCTCCATAGAGCTTGACAAATCCCCCAATCGGAAGCCAGTTTATAGAATAAATAGTTTCACCGATTTTCTTACCGAATAATCGCGGTGGAAAACCAAAGCCAAATTCTTCAACTTTGATGCCGAATTTTCTCGCCACAAAAAAATGCCCGGCTTCATGAATGAGAACAAGGACACTCAAAATTAAAAGAAAAACTAAAATCGTAATGATCATAAACTAGGAAAAGCACCAAATTTAAAATTACAAATTCTAAATAATTTCAAAATTTTAATATTCTAAATTCAAAACGTTTGTGATTTGGGATTTTGATTTTGGAATTTTTATATCTGCATTAATTCTGCTTCTTTTTTTCTTCCCATTTCATCCACCGGAAGCATAATTTGATCGGTTATTTTCTGTATTTCCTGATCTATTCCGTACATTTGCTCTTCGGAAATTTCCTTGTTATTATGCTTTTTTCTCACAATATTTCTGGCATCCTGTCTGATTTGCCTAATGGCAATTCTGCCGTTTTCCAGTTTCTGTTTCATGAGCTTGATCAATTCAACCCGGCGCTCTTGAGACAAAGGCGGAATCGAAATCCTGATAATATTCCCATCTGACGAAGGAGTTAAGCCGATATTTGCCTCCATGATTCCCTTTTGGATTTCGCCGGCAATTGAGCCGTCATACGGCTGGAGAACCAAAGTTTGAGGATCAGACGCGGAAATGGTCGCCAGTTCTTTAATTCTTAATCTTTGTGCTCCGGCATAAACGCTGACTACCACATTTTCAATTAGGGATGGCATGGCTCGGCCGGTCCTGACAGTAGAAATATCTTCCTGCAAAATCATCAGAGCTTTCTGCATTTTCTGCCGCATTTGCGAAACTGTTTCGTCCATAAGCTGGTACTAGATTATCAGAAAAGATACGCTTAATCAATAACACACT
>MFPH01000037.1 GCA_001782645.1 Candidatus Levybacteria bacterium RIFCSPLOWO2_12_FULL_37_14
AATTTCTGTCATTTGAAATTGTTTCGAGTTTTGATATTCGTATTTCGGATTTTTTACCGAAATTAAAATTACTAAAGCTGTTGTAAACCTTGCTCGAATTTAGTATACTATCTTTCGAAAGGTTTTACTATGTCTAGTGGAATGAAGTGTCAAAATTGCGGAAAAGGTTCGATGTATGGGCACAAAGTTTCCCATGCGAAAAACAGGACCAAAAGACTTTTTAGGCCCAATCTTCACCCTATGCGTTTGACGGTTAATGGGGCAACCAAAAGAGTAAAACTTTGTACGAAGTGTTTGAGAACCGCAAAAAAAGAAATAAAAGCAAAGTCCGCTCCAAAAATTGCTTCTTCGGCACAAGCCGCAGCAACAGTCTAAATTTAATTTTCCCTTGACTTCTTCTAGAATAGTTTTTAGAATAAAAAGTACAGCATGATTGAAAAACATCCCGTTTACTTAAGGCAGGAGGCAAGTGAAGGCGCTTTTGTGGTCGCGAGAGATATTTGGATAGAGCGAAACACTTCTTAAGAATAATAAAAATGAGAACATAGTCATCAATCGCAAAGACCCAAAAAGGAAAATAATAATTTCACAAGAGCCGCTTTATGATAAGGATAATAATCCGCTGAATTCTAATTTAACGATTTATGTGGAAACGCCTGATTTTCCAGGGTTAGAGTCTTCCAGGGAGGCATATTGCTTTATGAATGATTTTGGAGGACGCGTTATGAAACAGTCGTTCGGCGGTTATATCTCGTCGGAGAAAGAAGCAGACAAAGACGAGCTGAGCAAATTGTGGGAGATGATAACAGGAAAACAGTATGAAAGGAAAATGACAGCCGGAGACAAAATAGCGCGTAAATTATTGGGAGGGCTTGTCGAGTAATTCTATTGCTTCTGGGTAGCCGTTGAAAAAATCATTGTAATTTTTTTTCTGCGAGCCGGCGAGTTTCTTTTCGAAAGTACTCTTTTACTTCTTCCCAATCTATCTCAATCAGCATGTTGGGCATTTGATTTTCCTGCTCGGCATCCTCAAAATAGTCCAGTGAGCGGAGAATTGAATACAAATGATCTTCAAGAACAGCATATTTTCTTTGATAAAATTCAAGCATTTCTTCAAGCGTATATTTTTTGGCGAGAAAATAGACATCAACAAAATCTCTCCTAGTCCCGCGGTCTTCAATTGCATGAATTTTCATAGCGGCAATGTCAGGCAAGCTCGCCAATTGGATGTTTTCAAATGATACTGTAGGCTCAAGTAATGGATATTTATAGTAGAATATGCTAAATTTTGTATGATTAATTTTTCCCCATACGGTCCATTGCTCGTTGCCTTCTTGGACAAAATCCGGTAGAGAGGTAAGTTTTTTTATAAGTTGCGTTTCATTGAATTCGTGGGGGGTAAAAAAATCAAGATCTATAGAGATCCTATGTCCAATCTGAAGCGCCAAAGCAGTTCCTCCGGCGAGGTATGCTTGTTTAATTTTAGTAACAGCTGAAATTAGCTGGATAGCCCGAAATGTATCGGGGAGTAAGGTTTTTGTAAACATTTTACTTGATCTTTGTCCATGTTTAGTATGTCTGCCCAAAAATTGCCCGTAGGCCGCGAAAGATCTTTTGTCTTCATAACAACTTTTCTTATTATATCTTTTCCATATGTTTTTATCAGCCAGCGTATGTCGTGGAGATTTCCTCGATCCAGCACTCGTTTTATGATAAAAAAAGCGTGTTTCCTGATCTTTAAATCTGCAAATTTTATATCCCAAAAATATGGCCGCAAAAATTCGGGAACCTGTATTTTTTCCTCCTGATTCATAGTTACTATTATTACATATTTTACCCTGCAAATCCACTCTTAACTTGTTTTGATTGCTCGATCTCGGTTATAATTATGGTAATTATGTCAGGAGAAGCAGGCTTAGAAAAACAGGATGCTCTGAGAGTTGATCTTTCGACAGCTAGGGATAAAACTGAATCTTTGGTGCAGTCAAAACCCGAACTCCCTGTGCCAAAGGAAATAAAAGAGATATTGGATCAAGGTGCTTTAGAAATTCAATTTAATCTTAGTGATAAATCGATTATTAAAGAATTGGGACTTAGTAAGGATATTAATAAAGGATATGGAGTACATCTAAGCAGAAATTGTCCCCAAAGCATATGGGGTTTGGGGGGGGGTTTGGAGTCACTTGAATATCAGATCGCCTAGAGGCCTATTTCGCAGCGGTTACGAGGTACCTCCGTATGGATTGCTCATTGCTTGCAAAATGCCGCTTTCTGAAGAAAAAGTAATAGGAGAGACTAAGATGGAGCACAAGAAAATTTTGGGAATAAAATTGCCCATGAAAGAACAGATAAGGGTATCAAAGACAATCAATGTGCCTGCGTCCTCCGGCGAATATATTGACGGGCTTAACTCTAAAGACCCTATTTTAGCCAAAGAGCCTTTAGTAATTATTTCTGCGATTATCCATACTAACAGAATGTTCGACGACTATGGCAGGAACGTAGGATTGCTACTTGTTAATGTTGGTTTACCGGAATCATTATATAAAAAAATAGAAGCAGACATTCATAAGTCACCTGCTCTTATCTTAGATTATGCCCGGGAAATATACCCCGTCTGGTATAAACACTATATTGCATATGAAGAAAAACAGACGGGAATTATGTATAGAGACTCTATTAAGCCCGCTTTTGAAATTGGGAAGTATTCAGATGAAGCGATGGTAAGGGGGGCTGCACAAGATTTGAAGGAGAAGTCTAAATAAATTAAATCCTAAAATAATTCTTTTGCCGCGGGGTAGCCGTTGAGAAAGTCTTCAGAGCTTTTTAACTTCGGATAAGAAGTAGTTTTTTACGTCCTTCCATGCGACATCAACAAGCATTTCAGGCATTTCATCCTCATCGGCTTCATTGAAATAGAGAAGCGCTTTCTTGAGGATTAGTCTCATATCTTCGAGATTACCATATTTTTTTCCATAAAATTCAAACAGTTTTCTCAGTGAGAATTTTTTTGAAAGAAAATATATGTCTATAAAGTCTCGTCTGGTTCCCCGTTTGGTGACAGTGTCAAATTTCATTGCCGATAAATCAGAAAGACCGGCAACGCATATGTTCTTCCAGGGAGTTAGCTCATTCAAAAGTTTGTATTTATATCCAAATAATGAGAATTTAGTTTCCCCAACAAAGCCCACGATAGTTTGCCAATCTGAATAAGTTATTCTTAGTTTAAGTTCTTTTTTTAATTTTTGTTCCCATTGTGTTTCTGAAAAATAAGCAGAGGTAAAAAAGTCAAGATCAACAGATTTTCGGTGGCCAAACCAAAGAGCAAGCGCTGTTCCGCCTGCGAGATAAGATCCTTTGGGAAGACTGTCTTTTTCCAACTCCCCGAGGAGTTTTATTGCGGATTGGGACAAAATAACATCATACATCTTAGAGAGTATTAAGCCAGTAATTCTTGGATTTTTTGGAGATTCTTGATTTTTGCGCGATATTTTTTATTTTTTTCTTTCCAAAAACAAATTTCAGCCACTCAAATGCCTTTTCGTCACCGTATTCAAGAATTCTTTTTATGTAATATTCGGGGTGATTTTTAGGCTTGGAATTTCCCGGATTGATGTCCCAGAAGTATTTTTGAATATAACTTGCGATCATGGGTTAATTATATCACATAGGCCTGCCAGTAGGGTACAGATTTCTTTTGCCTCGGGGTAGCCGTTGAGGAAATTCTTATCGTTATACTTTCAATTTGCTTTTGGCAAGCTTAATAGCTTGATTTTGGAAAAACTTCTTCACCTCTTTCCATGAGACAGGAAGAAGCATTTCGGGCATGTCGTCAATTTCAGCATCAATAAAATAATTCATACTCCTAATAATGTTATACAGATGATCTTCCAGAATTCCATATTTTTCATCATAAAACTTCAGCATTTGTTCCAAAGTGAACTCTTTTGTCAAAAAATAAAGATCAACAAAATCTCTTTTCGTCCCTCTATCTTCCAGGGCGTGGATTTTCATAGCCGCAATGTCCTCCTTGGAGAGCATTTGAATGCCCGCAAACGGAATGGTCTTTTTAATTAAGGGATATTGGTAGTAAAATAAGCTAAACTTCGTATTTGCGACTTTACCCCAGACGGTTCTCCATGCCGTACCTTCCTCTTTGTAATCAGGCATCTGACTAAGTTCCCCTGCCAATGTTTTTTCATCAAAAATCTGCGGTGTAAAAAAATCCAGATCTACGGAGATTCGGTGTCCAATTTGAAGCGCCAAGGCGGTTCCTCCCGCCAGATAGGCTTTTTTTACGATGCTTATATTTGATACTAACTTGAGAGCCCGAACTGTATCGGGGAGTAAGGTTTTTGTAAACATACAACCTTTCTTTTATCAATTCCCAGGAAAAGAGACCAGAAATTGGCTGTTTTTGGAGAAATATCGCGGGAAGTTAGAAGCAATTTTTCAATTTCCTGATTCGTATAATTTTGTCTTAACCAACTTAATGCCTTGGTATTGCCCCTATCTAAAACACGTTTCAAGATAAAAGTTCTGGACTTTTTTAAATCCAAATCTTCAAATTTTACGTCCCAAAAATAGGATCGTAAAGATTCGGGAAGCTGCATTTTTCTTTTCTGATTCATATTCACTATTATGACATATTTTGCCTTGTAAATCTATAAAAATTACAATTTGATCAATAGGGATTGAAGCTCTTTTGCCCCAGGGTAGCCGTTGAGAAAATCTTTATAGCTCATTGGTTTTTTTCCTTCGACTTGAATTTTATTATCAGGCAGGAACTTAATCCTTAATAATTTATCATTAATCCTTATTTGCGTCCAGACTCCCGGCCAAGGGAAGTATCCTCGAATTTTCCTTTCCAATTCGGATTTCGAATTTCGGGCTTCGAATTTTGATAAATCTACGTATCCATCTTGGCGGGTGAGGGGTTTGGTGAAGGTGGATTTTTCATGATCTTGTGCGATAGGTTTTAGATTATCATTAAGGTATAAATTAAGTATTTCGGGTAATAAATTTGCTCCCTTAGCAAACAGCCTTTTATATAGAGATTCAGAAGTATCGGTGTCTAAAATCTTATCTTTTTCCTGTCCTAAGATTGGTCCATGATCTATTTCTTCATCAAGCTTCATAATGCTAACGCCTGTAATTTTCTCTCCGTTTAAAATTGCCGTTTGAACCGGAGTCGGTCCCCGGTATTTTGGTAAAAGAGAGGGATGAATATTAATTATTCCTTTTGGAAATAGATTTAAAATTTGTTGTGGGATTATCAATCCAAAATCTGCCAGAACAGCAACGGTGGGGTTAATAGTTGATAGCTCATGGTTAATAGTAGGGTCGGAAAGATTAACAACCGAATGATAGGAGATTTTGTTTTCAATACAGCATTTTACAACCGGGTATTTTACAACCGGGTAGCTTCGCAAGGCCTCCCCTTGCGAAGCTAAATTGGGTTTTAGCTTGCCTGCCGGCATGGCGGGGTTTTCTGTGGTTAGAACCAGCTTCAAATCAAAGTTTTTGCGCAAAACTTCAATAATTGGAATTACGTAACTAGAGGATCCAAAAAAAACAACAGGTGGGTGATTGGGCGATTGGGTGATTAGGTCATTAGGAAATTGGGGTGTTGGGTGATTGGGTAGTCTCATATGCGATTTCTCCTGAAAGTAATAAGGCTATTTATTTGCTTACTGAGGATTTCATATTCATTCTTTAATTCATTTGCTTTAACTGAGAGTTTTGAGTAAATATCATGAATCAAGAAAAGCTGCGTTTGCACCTCTGCCGCAGAAGAACGAGCTTGAATAAAAAAATTTAACTTATCCTTTTGTGTATATCTAGATTCTCCCTCCGCAATATTTGATTCAACGGAAATTGCCGCTCTGCGTAATTGCGAAGTCAATCCGAACAATTCTTCTTTAGGTAAACTAGAAGTTAAAATATATACTTCTAATGTCAACTTGTGAGAGTTTTGCCAAATTTTAAGATTAGTAAAATTTCCCATAGGTAATTAGGTGGCTGGGCGACTGGGTGGTTAGGTAATTAGGAATCCTAAAAACCTAGTGACCTAGTGGCCCAATTGCCTAGACTTCAATCTTTTCAAACTCATCTTCGCCTTTGGTGTTTTTGTGGGATTTGTAAAGAATTCCTTTTTGCTCCAAAACTCTTTTTGAGAAAAGGACTCCATCTAAATGGTCTATTTCATGTTGAATAATTGTTGCCATAAAATTTTTAAAAGCTTTGGTATGTTTAATTCCTTTTTCATCAAGAAAAGAGAGAGTTAGTGATTGAGCCCGGAGTACAG
>MFPH01000038.1 GCA_001782645.1 Candidatus Levybacteria bacterium RIFCSPLOWO2_12_FULL_37_14
ACCTTTTCTGACCAATCAATCTGTGTCAAATTAGATAGCAACCTATCAGCGTACTTTGTGATTCTGAAAAACCACTGTTCCAAATCTCTTTTTTCAACTACTGAGTTGCAACGTTCGCATAAACCATTTTCCACCTGCTCGTCTGCTAAAACAGTTTTGCAGGATGGGCAAAAATTAACCGGAGCTTTCTTGCGATAAGCAAGACCTGCTTTGAATAACTGAATAAATAACCATTGCGTCCATTTGTAATATTCCGGCTTGTAAGTTTCAACCGTGCGCGTCCAATCAAAGCCGTTGCCAATGTTTTTTAACTGCCGGTAGAAATTTTTTTCGGAGATTTTTGCTTGTTCGGCCGGATGTTTGCCTACTTTGATAGCATAATTTTCACTATGAATTCCAAATCCATCCAGACCAATCGGCTCAAAAACATCGTTACCTTGCATTCGCTGAAACCGGCCGTAGACATCTGCGCCGGTAAAAGCGTACATGTTGCCAACATGCATTCCTTCTGCGGAGGGATACGGAAACATCATGAGGTTATAAAACGGCTTTTTCGCAGTATCCAAATTTGGCGAATAAATTTTCTCTTTCTCCCAAATTTTTTGCCACTTAGCCTCAATTTCAGAGGCATTATACTTCTGAATTATGCTGTCCGCTTTTAAGTTTCTCATCATTTTCGAGTATATCATAATTTTAAAGCAAAATTCCTACGATCAAAGGTTTTTGTATGTAGTATTATGTATGTAGTATTATGTTGAAAACATTAAGGGTTAGCCTTGCTTTAATCTTTATACTTTATACTTCATACCAGATACGAAATGCTGCGCCCTTGGCGCAGGCGCAGACCATGTCCAATGACAATTACATCATCAAAATGCAGGGTTTTAATGCGATTTCGGGCGTTACATCAGGAAAAGACTATGAGTTAAGATCTACGGTTGGTGATCTTAGTCCGATTGTTGGAGAGGGAGTAAATTTTAAGGTTAAAACAGGCTTTGAAAACCTTGCGTCCAATCTTCCTTTTTCTATTTTGCTTTCTTCTAATCTGGTTAATTTTGGAATTATTAGTCCGACCAATCCCATTATTCGCACGGTGGATTTGACTATGAATAGCCTGACTGCTTATGGATATTCCGTAATAGTCTTTGAGAATGAACCCTTAACAATAATTCCCCCAATCGAGTCAAACCCTGCTGCGGCAAGCAAAACATTCATTCCTGATACAACTTGCGATAATGGACAATGCGGAGTTGAAAATGCCACACAATGGACCAATGCGCTTACCTATGGCTTCGGTTATCGCTGCGACAATCTAGCTGGAGCTGATTGCGATAGCTCGTTTATTAAAACTAATTCCTACAAGCATTTTCCCGATCTTGCCAGCAATGATAATCCCGTCTCAATTATGGCAGGTATTGGCTCTAACAATAAGGTTGCCCGCATATCCTACAAAATAAACATCTCAGGAAATCAAACTCAAGGCGCTTATAGTAATATAGTCACATATATCGCAATACCGAATTTTTAAGATTTATGAAATTGGGTTATTGGGTTATTGGGTTATTGGGTTATTGGGTTATTTTCGCCTCAACGGCGAATGCAGCTTCTTTGAGTTTGGGCGTTGATCCGCCCATAATTTTAATTAACGCTATTCCCCCAACAGCTGTAACCAGCCCGCTGAACATCCAAAACAAAAGTGATATACAAGTTACTCTTCAAATTCAACTTAAGCTTTTTAAAACCAAGGGAGAAAACGGAGAACTCGAGTACTCCAAAGAAGCTCTGGGAATTCTTAAAAACATTCAGGTTTTGGATGCCGGCATTCCCGTCGAAAATATAACATTAGGCCCAAGACAACAAAAAAGTTTGAATTTAAGCATAAGTATACCGCAGGATACGAATATATCTGCCCGCCAGAGCAACGCTCAGGCGTTAGCAGGCGGGCGGGACTATTACTTTTCAATTGTGTTTATATCTGCAAATTCCTTCCCGATCGAATCAAATTCTTCTATAAATCAAGTTGGAATCGCAACTAACGTTTTATTGTCTATCGGAGCAAAAGAAATTCCCAAAACCACTATAGAAGAATTTTCATCCAATATCTTCTTCGAAAAAGGTCCTGTTCCCTTTACGGTCAGGGTCAGAAACACAGGCGCTCATTTCATAAAACCAAAGAGTGAAATCACCATAAAAAATATGTTCGGACAGAATATTGGGAAACTCGACCTAACTAGCGTAAATATCTTGTCAGGCTCAATCCGAGCAATTCCAAATGATATTTACATGCAGGAATTAAGATTAAAAGACAGCCTAAGTGCAAAGGAAAAATTCCCCGTTGACTTCAGACATCCAATAGTCCTATGGAAAGAAAGCTTTCTTCTGGGATTATACGCTGCAACTCTAAATATTTCCATGTCTGATGAGGGACCCTCTTTTGCAAAGACTATTTATTTCTTTGCTTTTCCATTCCAAGGATTAATTATAATTGCGGCTTTAGTAATTATAGCACTCGCGGTTAGAAAGAGGCTTAAATTGTACCTAAATAGAAATCGAGCACAAGTATAATTCGGAATATAATTGACCACTAGGAAGATTCATTTTGAGCTCACCTTCTTGAGTATCTTAAGCTGTGAAAAGACAAATTAAGCTATTTTCATAAAAATACACCCCTCCCCATCGTTTCTTCTTAATTTTTGGGATAAAAAATAAAACACAGACATCCACTTAAATAAAACAGTTTTTATAAAAATCTAACCGAAAAATTAAAACTTTATTTATGCTCTTGCGGTTTACTGCTTTTCTACGACCTGAAGCAGAATAAAGCTTTGCTTATCGCTTCCCAACAATGATTGCTAATTTCTTGTTTTAACAAGTCAAAAAATGTAAAGAAATTAACAGAAAAATGACTGGAAATGAAATAAATAAATGCTTAGGATTGACATATCCTGATATATATAAGGTTAACAATCGCTGTTCAAGCTTACGAATATTTTTCGAATAATCATTTTTTTCCCACAATCTATACTTTTCACTGAGTTTTCACAGTCGTATTGTTAAAAAATAGACATATCAAACGGCATCATAAAATATCAATTATTTTTCATTTTGGCTCTTGACAAGTTCCTTGCAATTACTTATTCTAATTGTATATGTTTATTTTAAAAATTGTTAGAGATAATCAGTATAATGTGTATAATTTCGTAGCTAAATGAGCTTATTGCAGCAATTTGTTAATTTTCTTGTAAACAAAAAGCCTAAACGGTCTTTATTGACCGTGAAAAACTATAAAGCAGATGTAGGACAGTTTATAGCTTGGTTTGAGAAAGAATTTAATCTCTCCTTTGATCCGCTAAAAGTAACATTACAAATCTTTGAAAAGTATAGGAAAGCAAGAAATCTATCCGAAAGCTCTATGCGAAGGCACACCTCTTCCCTACGCAATTTTTTTAACTTCCTGAAAGCGCAAACAACCATATCCAAAAACCCTCTCGAGAAGCTGACTGCGTCCGCCGAAACTTTAGCGAAAGAGGATCCATGGATGATTAGAAACTTCAAAAACTTTCTTTATGAATATAAAAAATCTAATCTTACTATAAAAAACTATATCAATGATTTGCGAGGTTTTTTTACATGGCTTGAAGAAGCAGCTTTGGTAAAACGCAGCTGGGACGTAGCGGACAGAAACTTATTAAACAAAATTAATTTTTCTATTATCCAAGAATACAAGCAGAGATTATCAGCAGCCAAATTCTCTCCCCTGACCATCAACAGAAAACTTTCTTCCTTGAGAAGTTACATGAGCTGGGCCAAAAGTCAAGGATTAATTCAGTCCTCAGTTATCAGTTCTCAGTTGTCAGATACAGGTCAGTCGGTTTTCAGTCAATCAGTACCGATAAACCGACAACAGAAAAACAACAGTCTGAAAACAGAAAACCGAGAACAGATAGCCGAAAGCATAGACAAATATTCCTCCTTTCCCCCAATAAGACTAATGCAAAAAAGCACAAAAGGAATTAATTCTCTTTTTGATAATCTATTTATCTTACCGCTCGCTAATGCCCTCGAACAAACACAGTATTTATTCTGGAAAGTCACCGGAAGAAAAATATTTAAAAAAAATATCATTCCCCCAATTCAATCTGACGAAGTATCAAATATAAAAAGAGAGTTTTACGCTCCGCTTAGCATTTCTACCCGCTACTTATCAACCCCTGAGAGAATTTGGCATTACATTCGCTACTCAAGGCCAAACTGGTACAAAAAATATCACTCATATTCATTTACGCATTATTTTCACTTTGCAATACTTATGACGCTTAGTTGCGCAGTTGGCTTTGGAATATATATCAATCTATTTGCCGATACGCAAAAAGGAAATGCTGTGTTGGGAGCTGCTATCAGCGCTCCGCCTCGAATTTTGTCTTTTCAGGGCAAGCTTACCGATTCTGCCGATTCACCAATAACTAAAGAAACCGCGATTCTCTTTTCTCTTTACGATGATGAAAACGCATCCTCTGCAGCCGCTCTTTGGCAAGAAGATAATACTGTCAAGCCTGATTCTGACGGAGTCTTTTCGGTATTTCTTGGTAAAAAAACTTCTATCCCCGATACTACTTTTAGTCAAAATTCGAGACTGTTTTTAGGAATAACGGTCGGAAATAGTCCTGAATTGCGACCCCGTCAGGAACTGGCAACTGTTCCATATGCTGCTAACAGCGAAACTCTGCAGGGACTTGAGCCAATTACCAATACTACCAAAGTAAGCAACGTAGTTTTGGCTCTTGATTCATCAGGCAATTTGAGCATTGCAGGCTCAAAAGCACACACTTTTCAGGCAATTGGGGGAAATCTTGTGCTTTCGGGAAAAGTTTTATCCTTGACTACTGTTCCCGGAAGTAATAGCAATATCGAAATCGTGCCTAATGGAATGGGAAAAATTGATCTCTCAAAACCCATACAGAATAGCACAAACAATAACAACCTCTTGTCCGCAATAGGGTCGGTAGAGTTCGATGATACGGTCGCGATCTTGGCAACTACCAGTGCGCAAGCGGCCCTATATATCAATCAAAACTCTACGGGAGTATTGATTAGCGCCTCTACCTCGGGAACTGCCAAATTCGTTGTAGAGAACGATGGAACAGGTAAGTTTACCGGCGACCTTGCCGTAAACGGTGGCGACTTAACCAGTTCGGCTACGTCTTTTAATCTTCTAAACTCAACTGTTACAACCTTAAATCTGGGAGGCGCTGCTACAACATTTAATTTAGGCGTTTCCGGCGGAAATACTACAATAAAATCTAATTTAATTCTTTCATCTCTATCATCAAACGGTGGCATTCTATATACAAATGCATCAGGAAAAATTCTTCAAGTATCAGCCGGCTCAAGTTCCGATTGCCTTATGGGAGGAACAACGCCTTCTTTTTCTTCCTGCTCCGGCACCAACATTTTCAGTCAGACCAGCGGAGCAATTTACCCCGGCAATACAACTCTTGATTTCTTAATAGGGGCAACCTCAACAGCTTCAGCTTTAATTAAATTAACAGGAACGAATTTGCCGGGCTCAAATAGTTCCTGGTTCAATGCGGGCAATGTGGGAATCGGAACAACCGCGCCGCTTTACAAGCTTGATGTTCAAGATACTCAGACCGGAACAGCTGCGGCGCAAATTTATAATGCGGGCGCAACAGGAACCGGTTTGGCAATCAAACTTAATTTTACCGGTGCCGGTGCAGCAACCAATGTTTTCGAATCCTATCTTAATGGCAACGGATTAATTCAGGGTATGATCAAGAGTAATGCGTCTAACGGTATCACTTATCAAACAAATGGCGTTGCTGATTTCGCCGAGTATTTTAAAAAAGATAGAGATCAAGCAATAGAATATGGTTCCGTTGTTTGCCTAAAAGACAATGGACTGGCTGTTAAATGCGATAATGACAATAATAAAATTATAGGAGTTGCCTCCGAACATCCTGCTTTCCTGGGAGGAGAAAATCTTGGAGAAAGAAGCGTGTCGGTCGGCTTGGTCGGACAAATTGAAGTATTTGCTGCAAATCTTAACGGAGAGATCAAGACAGGAGATATGCTGACAACATCCGATATTTCGGGTGTTGCTGTAAAAGCAACCAAAGCAGGACAAATCATAGGAAAAGCCTTAGAAGATTTAAATATTGCAGATGAATCAAAAGTCATAGGTTTCTATGATCCCGACAATAAAGAGTATAGAAGCAAAATTGATTTTCCGGATATTCCTCTAAAATCAAACATTGTTCGCGTTGTTAAGATCTATGCCTTAGTTAATGCCTCATGGTATGACCCGGGCGCTTATTTTGCGCAAAACGGAGACCTTGAAATTGTATCAAGTAGCAAGTATCAAGTATTAGGTATAGAAAATAATGTTTCTAATAATTCTCCCATACTTAATACCTACTACTTAATATATAATACTTCCAAAAAGTTGATTGAACGAGCTGGAGCATTTACAGAGCTTATGGTCGCAAATCTCCGGGCGGGCTTAGTTCAGGCTTCTGAAATTATCACGAGCTCTTTAATCATTACATCCGACTCTATAATAGTTAACGGACAAAACCTGAAAGATTATATTGTCCAAACCGTAAATGAATCCCCCCTTCGTCAAGACTTCGGGGGGCAAGCAGGAATAATATCTCCTATTTCCAATATTGATAAGCTGTCTGTAAACATTATTTCTCCCCTAGGCGAATCTTTAATTGTACGACTGGCAACGCCTTCCGCGGAAATTTATGATTCATCATTCATAATTCAAAATTCGTCTGGATCTGCAATTGCCAAGATTGACGATCAGGGTAATGCTTCATTTTCCGGCACTATTAATAGTTTGTCATTGCAAACAAGCGATGCAAGTATTAGCGGCACATTAAGAGCCGGAAATATTCTTGCTGATTCCATTACGGGACTTGAGACAACAATCTCTAATATATATAGTGCTAATTTTGCAGACCTCGCATCTTATTCTGCTCAACTTTCCTATGTACCCGACCTTGCCGCAGAGAGAGCTCAATTCAGTCAAGGGTTAATGGTGTTCGGCCCAACCAGTCTTTCCGACCTTGCGCTTGCAGGAAGATTATCAATTGGAGGAACGATGTTTGTCACAGAAAATTCCATAGAAGTTTTGGGTACGAACTTATCCCTTCAAAGCCTTAGGCAAGGAGGGCTTTCAATCATGGGCGGATTGATTTATATTGACACTGATGGCAATATCAAAATCCAGGGCAATCTGTCCGTTGGCGGAAAACTGGCTGTAAACGTCATCTCTCCTCTTTCGACATCCGATTTGGTTGTAAACAATGCCAGCGGTTCAAGCGTTCTGTCTATAAGTCAAACAGGAGATGTAATAGCCTCAGGATCAGGCACTTTTGCCAAACTTAATTTTAGCCTTATTCAACCTGTTTTAGCTGTTTCTAGCACAGAAGTGATAGCCAGTTCTTCTGCAGGAATTGCCAAGATTGCTCCCTACCAATCAGAAATCACTATTAGAAATGCCCTTGTGACAAACAAATCCGTAATTTACATTACTCCTGTTGGAACACCCAGCGCTCAGACTCCTTTCCTAATGCGTCAAACCCGCCAGGAACAAGACGGCGGGTCTTTCACCGTCGGGGTTCAATCCCCCACCAATCGCCCGATTGACTTCAATTGGCTGATTATTAATTAAACTAACAAACAATAAATTTTTTGTTCACATTTTTTATTATAAAAACTATAAGTTTATTTCTGGGAAAATATAATTAAAGGACGCTCGGGTTGCATTATTGGTACAATCTTAACTTAACTTTTGCCCTAATGATCGACTCAAACTAGAACATTTCTCCTCTTGACATTGGATAAAGTCCTTGTTAGTCTAAGTTAATGGAACAAAAAAACGAATTGAATTCGTATATTCAAAATATTTCTTTATTCCTCTTGGGAGTTCTTTTTATGGCATTTCCTGTTGTTTTTACAACCATAACCACTAATCCTATTGTTTTACCCAAACAAGTATTGTTGGGAGGAATCGTAACTGTTCTCTTAATCCTTCAGGTTATAAAAATGTTCGCTGAAAAATCCGTGAAGCTTCGCAGAACGCCTTTTGACATTCCCGTTTTTCTATTTGCTTTTTTCGCTTTCGCATCAAGCATATTTGCGGTAAATAAAGCAGATGCATTGACAGCGTTTGTTCCTTATTTTTTTGCCATACTAGGCTTTTTCCTTATTGTCAATATAGTTAAGGACAAGAACTCGCTTCTTTTTCTTATGTCCTCTCTTATTATAGGCAGTGTTTTACTATCTATTTCTGCAATTTTGTCCTTTTTCAAAATCTATATATTACCTTTCCCGGGAACTCATGTTCAGACATTTACCCCGCTGGGATCAATACTCGAACAAGGAATTTACCTCGTACTTGTCTTTGCCATATCCTTTTATTATCTTTACAGACTTCTCAAGTCTAAAGCCAAAAAAGAAGCAGACGTTGTCTCCGAAGATACGGCTATATCCAGTCTGTCCAGCCAGGAATTAACCAAAGCCATCAGCTTCGGGGCAGCGTCTTTTGTTATCTTAATGGGAATAATTATAACTATTTATGCTCTTTTTAAGCTGGATAAGCCCGCACTTCTTCCAATCGAAACAGGGTTTCAAACTGCTTTTTCCGAAATCTCTCTTGATTCGGGACGCATAGCGCAAGGTTTTCTTTTAGGAAGTGGATTCGGAACATATGCAGTTGATTTCTCAAGATGGAAACAGGCATCATTCAATCAATATTCGGATTTATGGAATCTTACTTTTTTTAGATCTTCTAATTTTGCACTTGAACTTCTCGCAACAACCGGAGTACTTGGAATATGCGCTTTTATCTTTTTATTGATAAGGGTTCTGAAGGAAATACGCGTAAGTCCTCAAAATAAAATGCTTGTTTCCATCATTGCCCTATTTCTAATTTCGCTTCTTCTGCCTTTGAATTTTACAAGTCAAACCTTACTCTTTACGATATTGGGATTATTTGCAGCAAACCAAGGCTTAATAAATAAAGCCCAAAACAGATTTTTCGATATCGAACTTCAAATCGTAACATTTAGAAAAGGCCTGATTGCAATGGAAACGCCTCATGCAAAAAATGGAAAAAGCTTAATTCTGCCATTTACTATCGGCGTAATCATATTGATAATTGTAGGAATTATGGGATTTTACGGTACTCGCTACGTTGCTTCCGATTTAACTTTTCAAAAGTCTCTTGTCTCGGCAGCTCAGAATAATGGATCTCTAACGTATCAACAGCAAGCTCAGGCAATTTCAACTTTCCAACATAGGGATGGGTTTTACAGAGTCTTTTCTCAAACAAATCTTGCTTTGGCTAATACTCTTGCATCTCAACAGCCGGCAGGTTCTGCCCCAAATCAAGCCATTCAGCAAAACATAGTTACGCTTATACAACAATCTATAAATGCTGCTCGGGCTGCCGTAACAGTAGCTCCTCAAACTTATCTTAACTGGCAAAATTTGTCCTCTATATATAGGGGACTTATTGGATTTGGTCAAAATGCAGAAAGTTTCGCGGTTGCAACTGCCCAACAGGCAATAAATCTTGATCCCAACAATCCGCAGGGATACATTACTTTGGGAGGCATTTATTATCAGCTGGGACAATGGGATAATGCGCAAACTCAATTTCAGATTGCGGTTTCCCTTAAGCCCGATTACGCCAATTCGTATTACAACCTGGGCCATGCTTTGGAACAAAAAAAGGATTTCCAGAATTCTTTAGCGCAATATCAAGCGGTAAGAAGTTTGGTTAGCAACGATAAAGCCTCCCTGGATCAAATTGACAAAGAAATTGCCGCTCTTCAAGGCAAAGCCCAAGCAGAAACTAATCCTTCAACCGATCCAAATCAGACTCTCAATGTAAGTAAACCTGAAGTGCAATTGCCTGCGCAAAATCCGCCGGTGAAAATCCCGGCTCCCCCTACCGCCACTGAATCCTCACGCTAATTCGGTTACCAATTCTCAGTTTTCGGATTTAGGTTCATCAGTTATCGGTTACTCGGTAACCGGTAAACCGAAAACCGGCAAACCAGAAACTGAAAACTGACATCCGAAAACTGATAACCGAGGAAATACCAAAAGTATCACGAAAAGAATTAATTCTAAAACGTCCACCTACACTAAAGTTTAGGCGGACAAGCCGTGATACTTTCGATACCAAAGAAAAATCTTATGCAGAATCTCTTTGCTTTCTAAAACAATCCTTACAAAGGACTGGTCTATTTCCTTTCGGTTCGAAAGGTACCGTATCGGACTTGCCGCAGGTTGCGCAAGTTATCGGAAAGGATTGTCCGGAAGACATTCCTCCACGATTTCCATCCATACGAGCCTTTTTGAGAGCTCTGCATGCCGGACATCTGACCGGTGCATTTTGAAAACCTTTGCTCTGATAGAACTCTTGCTCTGAAGCTGTCCATACAAAGGGCTTACCGCAATCTCTGCAAGTTAAGTTTTGATCTTGAAAATTTGCCATTTTACTTTTCACCACCTTTCACCCGACGTAGCCTTGGCGAAGTCGGGCTTCGCTTTCCACGAAAAACACAAGCTGTTTTTGATCTAATTGTTGAAACTTTACTTATCATTATATCTCTAAATTCCCGCCTGCCATTTTCATCTATTGCCCTTAAAAGGAACCTAGAGAAAGGAGGATGGATTAATATAATGTAATTATACCCTAATCAAAAACAAAATAGCAATAGGCAAATTAAAACGGCTATGGTAGAATAATTGAATAGTTTAAGGGCCTGTGGTTCAACGGTAGAACACGGCATTCGCATTGCCGGGATCCGAGTCCAATTCTCGGCAGGTCCACAACTTAATTTGCTGGGCCCGTAGCGTAACGGTTATCGCGCTTTCATGGCATGAAAGAGATTAGGAGTTCGATTCTCCTCGGGTCCACCAAATTCAGTTTTCAGTTTATCAGTTACTGATTGACTGACAACTGGCAAACAAGATTCTGATAACAGACAACTGAAGACCGATAACCGAATTCACTGCAGATATGGAAGCGGGTTGACTAGGGAGCTGCCTTTGCGGACTTCGAAATGGAGGTGCGGACCCGTTGTTCTTCCTGTCATACCAATCCATCCCAGAACCGTTGATCCTGCGTTCACCTGCTGTCCAACAGATACATTTATGCCAGAAAGGTGTGAATAAAGAGTTTCGACATCGCCATTTCTAACCCGGACATTTGTTCCATAGCCCCCATCCCAAGTTCCCACACTTACACTTTCTACTGCTCCATTTTGGGCTGAAACAACCGGAGTACCGTAGCTTGTGGCAATATCCAAAGCAGTATGATACCAGGATGAAAATTGAGTTATAATTCCGCGTATCGGCCAGGTAAAACCCATGCCTGAAATCGCAACAGGACCTTGAGCAATATAAGTTTGACGTCTAAACGTCGGCTGTTCTGCGGGCTTCACGCCATCGGGCACAATTAGCATTTGACCTTCAACTAAAGAAAAAGTCTCCGGATTCGCAAAATCATTAAACGGAAAATCAACTATTTTTTGAGCTTCCGTATCTAATTTTTTCGCAATTGAATATACAGAATCCCCTTTGGCAACTTTGTATGAAATTCCCGTAACAGGCAAAATCTTGAGAGAATCTCCAACCGCTATATTATCATTGAATAAATTATTCGCCCAACGGATGGTTTCTATTGATATGTCAAATTTCTCAGCAATAGTAGATAATGTGTCTCCTCTTTCGACAGTATAATCAAGAATCTTATCCCGGGGTTTTACGGATTTTATGGTTTGAAAAACATCGCTGCTTACAACAATCGATTCTTTTGAATTCGGAGAGCTAATTTGTAAGTTATTTTGCTGCTCTTCAAACAAAGGATAAGTGTCTGCCAAGAAGGGTGAAACAATTACTCCAATTCCCAAAACTCCCATTGCCGCAATATGCATAAATGGCCTGTTATAACGCCCTCTTTTGATTGTAAATAGTTTTACAAGATTATTTTTATAAGATTCAAAAACAATTGACATTGTAATAACTTTTTTCTTTAAATAGGAGAAAAAGAACTTGCAAAATTTAGAAAAATCCGAAAAACCGCTCCGCCAGGCGGCGGAAAAAAAACTAAGGGAGGGTTTAATCATGGTTGAGAAGAAATGGTACCAAAATTGACTGCTTAAGTCAACCGAAATTTGCGATTTGGTCTTAACAGAAGTATAATTCACGTATGCTTGAGAGATTATTGTTAGCCGAACACGATCCATTACCGCCTATTAATCCAGGAGAGATAATTCGAAAAACTCCTAATTTTCAGGTGGTAACCGATTATAAACCAGGGCTTGAGGACAAAAGAAGTGGAGAAAGATTTTTCCTAGAACCATTGACGAGAAGAGGTGCAGCTATGCTTTTAATTGCTTCTAAGGCACATGATATCTATAATTTTAATCACCGACCCGTTGAAGGATACGTATTCCCTTGTTTAAGAGCGGATTACATTCGGGCAAATATTCCTGTTTTATTGAAAGGCGAAGTCCAAATTCCAAAACTCGGAGAAGATACAATCCCTTCACCCGATAGAATAGAAGAATGTATTATGAAGGGAAATATGATTTATACCTTCGCTGACAACCTACCGGAAGGTTTTGGGACTTCTAACCCTAATACGAGACAACTAAGGATGCTTCAAATGGCAGATAAAGACACTATCCCCAACGAAATAATACACAGCAATTATCCAGATAAACACTACAAAGTAAGAAAGAATTGGTGGTATGAAGTATTAATATCAATAGATCTGGGTATAGAAGATGGTGAATTTACCGACCCTGAACTGATTAAGGAAATGCATACGTTTCAGAAGAAATACCAGACAAAAGAATTTTTTGACCCTAATAACCTAACCACATCAGAAAATATACAGGAGGTAAATGCGCTTATAGATAAAATTTGGGAAACTTATGGCAAAGGAAAGAAATGAAAGTCAAACTCCAATATGCGAGCGCTGAAACAAATTTATTAATGACGCCGTTCGCAGCGAAATGCATGAAGAAATTTGTGAATGCGTCAGGGGGATTCCTCACAAACTTGTTGAGGAGGGGGTGAAAATCACCCGACAAATGAACAAATCTCTGAAAGCATGAAGCGAGAATAGGCGGGAGCTTCTGCTTCTCTTGTCGACACAAGAGAAGTAAAAAATAGAAATTAGATCCTGAAATGAATTCAGGATGACATCGAGGAAGGAGGCTAGCCTTTGCCTAGAGCGTCGAGGAATTCTTCATTAGTGTCTGTTTTGGACAATCTTTCCACAAAAATACTTGTCCGTTCTTCCGGACCAAGCATATCAATCATCCTACGCATTGTGGATACCTTTTTAAGATCTTTTTCGGACAGCAATAATTCTTCTTGTCTTGTTCCTGAGCGGGCAATATCGATTGAAGGAAAAATTCTTCGATCTGCCAAATGTCTGTCCAAATGCAACTCCAAATTTCCGGTACCCTTAAATTCTTCATAAATCAAATCATCCATGCGGGATCCGGTATCAACTAGTGCAGTTCCGATAATTGTTAAGGATCCGCCTTCCTGACAATTTCTGGCTGCGCCGAAGAATCTTTTTGCCGGCCAGAGAGCTGCGGGATCAAAGCCTCCGGACAAAGTGCGGCCGGATGGCGCAACAGACAGATTGTATGCGCGGGCCAAACGTGTAATTGAATCAAGAAGAATAATCACATCTACGCCCGTCTCAACCAATCTTTTTGCCCGCTCGAGAGTTATTTCCGCAACTCTGGTTTGATTATCCGGCGGTTCGTCAAAATGCGAAGCAACCACATCTCCTTTGACAGATTGCGCAATGTCAGTTACCTCCTCGGGACGTTCCCCTATCAAGGCTGCCATAAGATGAGCTTTGGGATAATTTTGGGCAATTCCGGCGGCAATTTCTTTGAGAATTGTAGTTTTTCCGGCTTTGGGAGGAGAAACAATCATTCCTCTTTGTCCAAATCCAATCGGCGAAACCAGATCAATCATGCGGGTTGACAAAGGCAGCTCGCCGGTTGATAGGATAATTTGCTTTTTGGGATAAATAGGAGTCAAATCATCAAAGTATGGCCTGTTCATTGAATCATCTGCCGCAATACCATTAACCGTTTCTACCTTTAGTAATCCAAAGTAGCGCTCCGTATCTTTGGGAGGACGTCCTAACCCTTTGATTAAATCTCCGGGACGAAGCATAAATCTTCTTATCTGAGATTGAGAGATATAGACATCGCGCCCAGATGGAATAAATTTAGGTCTTAAAAATCCGTGTCCTTCCGGCTGAATATCCAAAACTCCCGAAACCTCAACAGTAACTGCAGGCTCTTGCCGATAGGCAAAATTATTTATAGGTTGCGGCTGAAACGGTGGAGACACGGGAACATTTACAACTACCGCAGACTGAACAACAGGCTTAACAATCTCCGATTCCGAATTCTGCTTTGCAGAACCAATTATTTCATCTACTTTGAGAGATTCATTTTGAGGCACAACTTTTTTATAAGGCATAAGGTTATTTTATTAAGTTAGAAATTTCAAAATTTAAAACATCTCGTGGAAATTTCTCCGAAGGCGATTCTGCCTTGCAGAACCATCCGTATTACACCACATCTCATTTTAAATGTCAAGAAGCATTTGAAAGATGTAAGCAGAATCGCTTGACTTGTCCTATAGCTTATGGTAATCTTACGACTACTTATGGGCGGGATAGTAAGGTTAACTGCGTTATTAGTTATTAGTTATTGGTTATTGGTTGCTGCGCCGAAAGCTTTTGCTGACACCTCATGTCAGCCGATTTATGGCGGTGGACAAAGCTGCATTACTACCAACAATATCCTCGTAAATAAAACAATACTTAATCCTCAGACAAATCAATTCGTTGATAACTTAAGCATTAATGATCCAAAATACCAACCCGGATTTATACCGACCTTTCAAATATCTGTAACTAATACCGGAAATGCTAATGTGTCAAGAATAGGTATAAAAGACATCCTTCCCCAGTATATAAGCTTTGGTTCGGGAGCCGGAATCTTTGACCCCAACTCAAATACCCTTTCTTTTAGCATTACTGATCTGGCACCAAACGAAACACGCAAATATACTGTTGTAGGTAGAGTTATTAATGCGGAACAAATACCAATCGCTTCAGGATCTGTGGTTTGTGTTATAAATCAGGCAATTGCTATGATTAATGACAATAGCGTCAGTCAAGATAACGCACAATTTTGCATCCAGAAAACTTCACCTTCTGTCGCGGTAACTACAGGCACAAAAGGAGGATTTCCGGTCTTTTCTTCGGTACCAATAACTTCAACTCCAAAAACCGGACCAGAAGCCCTCGCACTTTTTGCTCTTGTCCTCGCTGGACTTTCAGGATGGTTTATGATAAAGTATGCGGGCAAAAAGGAGGAGATAAAATAACATGACAACAGAAAGAAAAAATTTTTACATGTATCATAAAACTCCCGGCGGAGTTCCTCAGGAAGAATTTGGTGAAAATTGGGATAGAATATTTGGTAAAAAAGCATCAGCTAATCAGAACATAATTGAAGATACAAATATAGGTGCTGAGCCATCGAAAGTAGAACAGCAATTAATTGATCCATCAGAAGCTTTTAGAAAAAGAGTTTCTGACCGCGCTTATTTCATGTTTGAAGCAAGAAATAGGTCTGCAGAACACATAGTCCATGGCTATCATGAAGAAGATTGGCTTGCAGCTGAAAAGATTGAAAGAGACCTTGAGCAGCAAACAGTATCTATTGAGGCCCCGAATCCAGCAAAAAAGACAGAGAGCAAAAAAATACAACCAACTAAAAATGAAACAATATGGGAAACCGCAGGGAGAATAGGTAAAAGAGTTGGTGAACCCGAAAATCTTTTGGACAGGATGTGGAAAGATGGACAATTTAAGAAATGGGACGAAAATGGAAAAGAAATAAAACCAGAAGATAAAACAGAAACAGCAGGAGACACAACGAAAACCAATAAGGCAGAAACACAACAGAAGCCCTCGGAAATAAAAATTGGTCTTGCAACCTGGAACGGTAATCCTGTTAAAATAACCGAATATGCAGGTCAGCTTGGCGGAAAAGATTACGTTCATATTGAAGGAACCAGAGCTATAATTCCTCTTGACGAAATCGAATATCCGAAAAAACCCACACAAGAAGCAGAAAATAAAAACAATGACCAAAAAAAGGAAGATAGAGAGGCCCAAAAAACCGAAGCCGACAGGCCGGCAAAAGAAGACAAAGAATCACCGGAGATGAAAGCAATGAGAGAAAAAGAAGAAAAAAGAAGGAAATTAGAAAAAGAATGTAAAGAGAAATTAGAAGCGGCAAGAAAAAAAGGAGAACAAGAAGGAAGAGAAAAACTGTTAACGGAAATTGAAGAAAAGAAAAATAAAAATATCTTTAGAAAATTCGGAAAATTTATAAAACGCCATAAAAAGGTTATTATTGCCGGAGTTGTTGGCGCAGCAATTGTTGCTGCAACTTGGGCAACAATGCAATCTCTTAGCCTTTATCTCCCTTGGAACGTCCCGATAACGACAATCAACAATTTTATAAATGGCGTAAGATTTCCATAATCAAGGGAGGGGGGTGAAAATATGAAAAACAATATAGAAGGAGAAAAATCAAGAAATCCAATAAGAAAAGTAGCAAAAAGATTAGTCGGACCTGCTACGGTATTGACTCTTCTTTTTACGGCAGGCGCTGCAGTGGGTTGCGAGGGGAAGACTGTAAATAATTATATTAATATTCCCCCGATTGCTGGAACACCAAGGCCAAGCGAAGCAGCCGGAACGCCATTGCCGACAGAAACTGCACAACAAGCATTTGATAGAGGCGTTAAGGCTCAACAAACAGAAGAGCAAAAAGCTAAAGATGCAAAGGCTGAATTTGATAGGAAAGTTGCTGAGGAAGTAGCAAAAAGACCAAAGGAAACGGTAACAGTACCAGGACCAACAATGTATGCACCTTCCGTGCCTTCCTACCAAACACCGGATATGAGACAGTATCCGAACTGGATAGGACAACCAGCTTCGTCTGAACTTTATGTACCAAGTTATGGCACATCTATTGACAAATCTGTTGGGCCTAATCAAATCGGCGTAATATCAGGAGGACCCATGACTGTTGATTACCTAGATCAGTATGGATTTGGACGATCATCAACTTTCTATGGAGGAGCTGATAGGGGAACTCTCATATTCTTTTTGGGAAATGGACAATATTACTCTAGACAAGTAAATGCAAGAAATGTTGTTCAGGGACAGAATTGGTTTGGATTATACAATATGCCGGATGGAAATCCTGCAAATCCGAACGAATGGCAAGCCCTGGTGAATGCCAAGAGAGATGAAACTTTTAAATTTGGTGGCATTCAAGGCGGAACTAGATATGTTGATGTATTGGTAATAGGCGCTGATAATCGTGTCCTATTGGCTACCACAGCTTATAGGGGATATTAATTAAAACGGTTAGGGTTCTAATTGTAGGCTTACAAATAACCCTAGAGGTTATACAATATAATCTCTAGGGTTTAGCGTATGAGAAAAGTATTAAAAGATAACATCTTCGTTTTCATCTTAATCCTACTATCTATTGTTTTAGCGATAGTAAATTACAAAAGTGGGACAATCCTCTCCGGCTGGGATACCCTTCATCCTGAATTTAATTTTCCCGAGTATTTTAAAAGAATTTTGTTTGGGGTCTGGCAGGAACATCAGGGACTTGGAGCCCTTTCCTCCCAAGCTCATCCCTCAGAACTCCCAAGAATGCTCCTCTATTATCCCCTATCCTTTATTTTACCGCTTTCATTTCTTCGCTATTCTTATTTTTTTATTACTTTAATTTTGGGTCCTTTGGGAATGTATTTTTTTATAAAAAAAGGGGTATTAAAAGATGATAGCATTCAAAACAAAATTGCTTCTTTCGGCGGAGCCTTATTTTATCTTTTTAATCTGGGGACAATTCAGCACTTTTTCGTACCATTAGAAATGTTCGCCACTCATTTTGCCACGCTTCCCTGGCTGTTCTTATTTGCTGTTCAATATCTTGAACATAATAAAAAGAAATATCTTTTGTTATTTGCAATTTTTACCTTTTTCTCAGCCTCAATCGCCCACACCTCCACTCTTTGGTTTACCTATTTCCTCTCGCTTCTTTTATTTCTTTTTACCTACAATTTTATCAACCGGAAAAAAGAAATTAAAATTAGGTCGTTTAAAATTATTTTAATTACACTATTAATTAACGCGTTTTGGCTTTTACCAAACTTATATTTTATTCTGAATCAAGGAAGTCAAATTAGTAATTCTAAAATCAATGCTCTTTTTACCGAAGAGGCTTTTGCAAATAATAAGCTTTTTGGAGTAATTCCCGATATTTTAATCTTAAAAAACTTCCTTTTTAACTGGAGCGCATATATTGGCAACGGAGAATTCGGACCGCTTCTGAAGGTCTGGATTAACCATCTGCAACAACCTATCGTGCTAGTTATTGGATATGGACTATCCTTGATTGCCCTTCTAGGGCTGGTTTATTCTGTTGTTAAAAAAAATGCAATTTCCCTCTGTCTTCTGACAATTTTTGGGCTGGCTGTTTTTTTCCTTCTAACCAATAATCCTCCTTTTGGATTCTTGTTTAATTTTCTCCAAAACGTAATCCCTCTTTTTAAAGAAGCTCTACGCTTCCCTTTCACCAAATTTTCTATTCTCTTGATGTTTTGTTTAAGCTGCTATTTTGCCTTCGGCGTAAAACTTTTAATCAGAAAGTTTAGTTCGTATTCTTTTATTTTAATTTTCATTGCTTTTATCTATTACATGCTTCCCGCTTTCCAAGGCAATTTAATTAGTCCCTTGATGAAGGTCAAGATTCCTTCCAATTACTTTTCTGTTTTTAAATTACTTAATAACCAGCCTTATGGTCGAGTGGCAACCTTACCTATTCATAGTTTTTGGGGCTGGAATTATTACAGCTGGCCCGCTTCGCCGCGAGGCGAGAAATATCAAGGAGCGGGATTTTTATGGTTTGGTCTTAAAGATCCGGTTTTGGAACGGGAATTTGACAGGTGGAATCAATCAAACGAACAATATTACCGGGAAATGTCTCAGGCTATTTATTCCCAGAATCAAAATGAATTAAACAATGTATTACAAAAATACGATATTGCCTATATTCTTTGGGATAAAAGCATTATTGCCCCGGAACAAGGGGCAGACAACAGAGTTCTTTTTCTTCCGGAAACAGAAAGGCTTTTGAATAATGACTCAAATCTTGCGCAAATCGCTCATTTTGGCGATCTTTTAGTTTACAAAACTAAATTCACAAATCCGCGAGTACGTATCATAGAAAATCCTGTCTCCATTGGTCCTCCTGCTATTTCCTATTATGATTTCGCATATGCTAAATATCATGATTACATTACCTATTCTAATCCTAAAAAAAATACGATCTATTACCCTTTCAGAAATATTATCGATAATCAGAATAGGATTATTTCCAAAGATATTTTAGCTTCCCTTTCCAGCTCCACTACTTTGGATCCAAAACTAACTTTAAATACGGGAAATGATTGCTCTCCGGCAAATCCCCAAGAAAAAACCAATTTTCAAAAAAATATTATCTTGGGAAAGTCAGATGAATTTATCGAATATTCTTCTTTGGGCGGATCTTTTTGCGAACATTTTTCTTATCCTACTCTTTCAAGAAATAAAGCATATCTTATTTCAATTACCTCCAGGAACGTTAAGGGACTTCCGCTTAGAATATGTGTTTATAATTATCTCTCTAAGCGTTGTGACCTTTTTACTCATCTTTTAAGTTCAAAAAGCTTCGCAAGAGATGTTTTTTTAATTCCTCCTATTGATGCAGGCATGGGATTTGACATTAATATTAATAATTTTTCTGTTAAAAACAGTCCGAGTGTGAATAATCTTAGGTCAATCGAAATCTCCCCTTTTGATTACGAAAAACTTTCACAAATAGAAACCTACCCTTCCGAAGCTTTAAATGAAACAAAAAATGCGCTTGTTTATTCTCAATCTTTTGATTCAGGCTGGAAAGCCTACCAAGTCAATCTCAAAAATCAAAAATCAAATCTCAAAACTTTTTTAGTAAATATATTTCCTTTTTTCTTTGGAAAAGAAATCAAAGAGCATGTTTTGGTCAATAATTGGGCTAACGGCTGGATCTTGTCCGGCCAATCATTAATCCTTAATCATTCATCCTTCATCATTATCTACTGGCCGCAATATCTGGAATATCTGGGATTTGCCGTTCTTATCACCACTTTCGCGTGGCTTTTTTGGCCTACAGTTAAGTCAGACCACGATTAAACACCCCTCCTTCCTGAATTTTGGCATAATTTGGTATAATAGAACTATGCACAATTGGAATACCGATACGAAAATACTCAAAAAGAATCCCGAAGAATATGCTGTTTGGAAACTTGAACAGCTTATAAATTTTGGTTTGGATAAGGAAAGGCTTGATTCCAAGCTTGTCAAAAAATATTGGGATAAATTACAGATAGACCCTAAGAAAAAAGAAGCGCTGGCGTTTTTATTATGGCAAAAACGATCTTAACCAAAAGACAGAGGCAACTTCTTATTCTTCTCTCAAAGCAGGCTATTATTACGAAAAAATTTTATTTATCAGGCGGTACCGCGTTAGCGGAATACTATCTTCGCCATCGCTACTCGGAAGATTTAGACTTTTTCTCCCTGGACGAAGTCGATCCAATGGCAATACAGGTAATTTTAAAAAAAATACAGAAAAAGATAAAAATGCAGAGCGTCGATTTTCAGCAAAGTTTTAACAGAAATTTATTTTTTCTTCATTTTGACGGTGAGGTAATAAAAACCGAATTCACATATTACCCCTTTATTCAATTGGAAAGACCAAGGATGATTGGCAATTTGCGGGTCGATAGCTTAATTGATATTGCAGTTAATAAGGTATTTACAATTTACCAGAGACCA
>MFPH01000039.1 GCA_001782645.1 Candidatus Levybacteria bacterium RIFCSPLOWO2_12_FULL_37_14
CGACATGTTTACCATGCTTTTTTTAAGTAAATATGGCAAAAGACCTTTGCATTTTTTTGGAATTGTTGGAGGCATATTTTTCTTTTTTGGAATTTCAATATCGATTTATTTATCTATTGTTCATTTTCAAGGACATGCGATTGGAAGAAGACCGCTTCTTTTTCTAGGTATGCTTTTGATTACTGCTGGTCTTCAGGTTTGGTTTACGGGTTTTTTAGCAGATTTAATTATAAATATATCTCACAAAAAGAATAAGGAATTTTTTCTCAAATATTCAACGGAAGAAGCATAGGATATTATTTCGTTCCCATTATGATTATCCAAGGGAAAGGAAGCTTTACTTTCTTAATCATTAATCCATTTTTTCCGAGATATTTTTTAAAGCTTAGTGGATTCCAATGATTAATATGCCCTACATCATTCCCTAAGCTTGATAAATTTTTTCCTCTTAAGAAATTACTTATCATAAATAACGGTTCATTGGGAATACTAATAACTAAATATTTTTTGGAAACTCGCAACATTTCTTTAAGCGCCCTGATTGGATATTCTAAGTGTTCAAGGACCTCTGTGCAGATTATTAAATCAAAAGAATTATCTTTGTAGGGAAGATCGTATACGCTTCCCTGCTTGATAGTCAAATGAGGAAAAAGTTTTTTACCAAAAGATATAGCTTCTTTTGAATATTCCATTCCCTCAATTTTTTTGCCAATGCCATTTTCTTTTAGCTTGTTTATGGTAAATCCTTCTCCGCAGCCGGCATCAAGTATTGATTCTGCTTTTAAAGGTTTTATTAATGAGATTAAGGATGAGTAAAAGTTTTTGATTAAGAATTTTTGGATTGGATTTTTGCTGGTGTGTTTAACAAAATTGGTGGAAAGTAACGTTTTTGTCATTTAATAGGTTTTATGCAATAATTCATTTTAAATTAAACACAATAAAGATACAAGATGTGATTTTTTAATTTGGTTTCCTAAGTAATATGCTAAAATAATGAATAAGTTGGCGGAACATAAATGATCAACCTTATAAAGCTAATAATAATAAAATTTCTTGCATCAAGAGGAAGAGTAATTACTAACTATAATGACCATAGACTTTCCATAATAAGATTAATTACGAATATCAAAAGTGAAGGTCGGATGCTTTTGCAATACAGTGAAGCATATATGATTTATATGCTTGTAAAAAATACGGCAAAAATTAAAGGTGATTTAGCTGAAGTTGGCGCCTATACGGGAGGATCAGCGAAATTGATTTGTGAAGCTAAAGGAGATAGGGAAGTATATTTGTTCGATACCTTTGAAGGATTACCAAAGACAACTAAGTTGGACACATCATTTAAAAGCGGAGAGTATCCTGCTTCATACGAAGATGTAAGAAATTATCTAAAAGAATATAGTCACGTGCATCTTATAAAAGGAATATTCCCAAAATCTGCGGAGAAAATAAAAGATAATAAATTTTCTTTCGTCCATCTGGACGTTGACATCTACACCAGCACAAAAGAATCTTTAAAATTTTTTTACCCACGCATGAATAAGGGAGGAGCTATTATCTCCCATGATTATGTAAGTTCGAATGGTGTCAGAAAAGCTTTCGATGATTTTTTTAAAAACAAAAAAGAATATCTTTTGCAAGTTTCTGATAGTCAATGTCTTATAATTAAGGTATAGTTTAAGTAGTCTAGTTGCTTTAAGCTTTTGGCGAAAAATATGAAAATTCAAGATATTTTATTTTTGATGGTAGTTTTGGCACTTTTTTACAAAAGAAATCCTAAGTGGTTTGTTCTGGTCGGTTTGCTATGTCTAGCACTCGCTGTTCCTTTGTTTTCAATGTGGATTTTCTTTACAGCAGAGCGTTTAACCTGGTATGCCGCCGCCTTTTTTCTCCTGGCGATAATTTTTTACTTATTTAAATCCAAGAATGAACGATAAACAAAAGGCGATTGTTTTAATACTATTAGTTGCTGTTTTAGGAGGAGCAACGTCAACCATTACAAAGATTGGTCTTGCAGGTATTCCCCCTTTGAGTTTTGCTTTTATCCGTTTTCTAATTGCCGGAGTTGTTGTTTTTCCTTTTCTTTTGAAAACTAATTTCCTTAAGGACTTAAAACAACTTATCCCCTTTTCCCTATTGGGAACAATCAATATCGCGTTTTTCATCTTGGGAATTAAGATGACGACTGCAACGATTGGTCAATTACTTTATGCGGGCGTGCCGCTTTTAACTGCCATTTTTCTTTTTGTTTTATTTAGGGAACGACTGACCATAAAAAAAGGAATCGGTATTACAATTGGCTTTATTGGAGTAACGCTTGTTACTTTGCTCCCGATTGTCGAGAAGGGGACAAAGTTTTCAGGAGATCTTTTAGGGAATATGCTCATCGGAATGGGAGTAATTTCTTGGGCATTATATATGGCGTATTCCAAAAAGAAGCTGGAGTCTTTTTCTCCGCTTGTTGTTACTTCAGCTTTCATATGGGTAACTTGCTTCGCATTGCTCCCTTTGTCTCTGACGGATTTAATAGCATATCCGAATTGGTGGCAAAACCTAACATTTTCCGGTGTTTTATCCTTAGGCTACGTAAGTATTGTTTCGACTGTTTTGGTTTATTTATTAAACCAATATGCGATAAAACATGGGGGGTCAGTATTGGCTTCCATGCAGTTTTATCTTTTTCCCGTTTTCGCATACCTCTCAGCTTTTCTTCTGTTGGGAGAACAGCTTACGTTAGGGCTTGTTGTCGGAGGAACACTTGCGCTTTTAGGAGTATACATAGCCACCAAAAAATAGCTAAAATCCCCAATATTATCATATTACTTATTGCACGCTGGGATATTTTTTACTACATTTTAATTAGTGAAAGCATTCGTTAAGGGATTTATTGTCCTTATTTTTTTATCATTTTACTTCAGTGTTTTTATTTCTTTATCTTTCGCCGACACCACTTCTTTCCGAAGCGCGAACATTGTTACCACCAGCGGTTCTCCGGCTTTTGACAGTATTTCTCTTGCGAATTGTTCTTTTACAGACGGAATTACCTGCGATAAACCGCTGGTTTCTTCTTATGCAAACCTCTATTTTCGGGATTTCGGTAGTTATGCTGATTTTGGAATACCAAGTGATGCAACAATTACCAAAGTCAAAGTTAAGATGACAGGGAAGGCAAATGTAGGGCTTTATGTTGGCTTGTCTTCAAGTATTACCAGCTGGGCCAATTGTGGATTCCCCTCGGATATTTGGACTTTTTGGGATTTGGTAGGTAATACAATTAAAGTAAAAACTTTTACTACTGACGTTGTATATTCGGGTGTAGTTGTCCAGGCCGTTAGCGGAAATTGTTTTCAGCAGTATAATTTTGATAATAAAAAATTAACTTTCAGAATCAATTATTCTTCCTCTCAACCCTGGTCTGCCAATATCGATAATCTTGAAATTGCTTTTGACTACAATCCTCCGACTACTCCTACTCCAACCCCGACACCTACACCAAGTCCTACTCCAACGCCAACGTCCACACCTACTCCAACGCCAACCCCAAAGACTCCGCTTATTCTCATTCCCGGCATCGGAGGTTCGGAATTGAAAATAAATGAGATGAAAGTTTGGGCAGAAGACACAGGGCATGGGGGAAAATTTAGCTATCTTTATCCCAAAAATGAAAATGTTTGGCTGAACGAAGACAAAATGGGAGAGTTTGGCGAAGATGATTACTACGATGTTCTAAGAATGAAGACTGACGGAATAACTTCGGAGGCAAACATAGGATTAACAGGAAATTTGGTGGTTAGAGCTTATCAAGGAGCAATAGATTTTTTTATTTCTAATGGTTATGAATTAAATAAGGATTTCTTTGTCTTCCCATACGACTGGAGGAAAGATATTAGCGGAACCAAGAGTTTTCTTGATGAGGAAATTCAGCAAATCAAAACTCAAACAGGAAGCGCAAAAGTAGATATTGTTGCTCATTCGATGGGCGGATTGGTTGCGAGAAGCTATATTTCCGATGCAGCAAGAGCTTTAAATGTTAGAAAATTATTTACCTTGGGAACTCCACATTTGGGATCAGTAAGTTCCTTAAAAGCTTTAAGATATGGTTATTGTTTAGCAATTGAAATTGGCCCTTTTTGTCTATCTCTAGCTCCATCCGAAATGAAGGATATTGTTCAAAATATGATTAGTGATTATGAGCTAGTACCGTCCAAAGCTTACTTCAATTTTTATTCAGGAGAGGACAGTAGCCATCCCTATCCCTATAGAACAGAATCGGGAAGTTTAAATTATAACCAGATTAAGAATCTTTTAACAGGATTAAGTTATAATACTTTGCTTTTTAATCCAAGTGAAGCTTTTCATAATTTAGATAATTCGTTATCCAACACAAATGGCGTTGACGTCACTGTAATTGCAGGATCAGGAATACCTACTTTGGGGCAAATTATTGAAAAGAAAACAACCTCTTTATTGGGAATACAATATGTGCAAAAAGACATTTTAAATATAAATGGCGATAAAACTGTTCCTTTGCTTAGTGCTTCACTTATTGATTCGGATAAGAATAAATCATTATTAGGTGATGCTGAAGTTTTCTACACCAATCAAGAGCATGGAGAATTAGCAGCTTCCGGTTCTGCCCTAAATTTGGTTAAAAATATTTTGGAAGGAAGAGATCAATTGCCTGATGATGTTCTCACGGAACCATATTCTTTCAGTGGAACCCAGGTTTCCGTACATTCTCCGGTAAATATTAACGTTTATGATGCAAGCGATAATCATACTGGTCCGACAAGTAATGGAGATTTCGAAACAAATATTCCCGGAAGTACGTATGATACTTTGGATGACGCTAAATTTATTTTTCTTCCTGATGATGGAGTTTATACAATTAAATTCGAAGCAACAGACCAGGGAAGTTTTGATTTCAAGATTAGAAGTTATGAAGACAATGTTAATACCTCTACGGTTTTATATAATGATATTCCTTTGACTGTTTCCACCAAAGCACAAACTGTCTTAGATACCTTATCGTCTCAGCCGCCAATTTTGCAAGTAGATCAAGATGGGAACGGCACAATAGACAGCAATATAGAACCAACAGATGAGAATTCGACTCCAACAATAGCCCCAACTACAGCCCCAACCTCATCTTCAACATCAACTTCAACATCCATGTCAACAACTACTTCAACTCCTACGCCTATCCCAATTTCAACGCTTATTGCTAAATCAAATGACACTTTAATAAAAAAAGAGGATGACAATGCTCAGACTCAAACAACTGATGTAAAAGGCGCTAGTGACGTAGCTGATAAAAGTTCTGGTAAGGATAAACGGTATGTTCTTGATATAATTGCGCTGAGTGGGATAGTTATAGTTTTACTATTAAGCCGAATAGTCAGTTTACCTTTTCTTAAGAAGTTTTGGAAATAACTTCCAAGCTCCCCAGATAACCAAAAACCAAAAAGCAATGTCTAATAAAAGCATTGTCTTTTCTGTTTCAGCTCCAAAAAAATTGAAGCGGGAAAAGCCAAATGGAAGACCAATTGCTCCTTTAGATATGCTTAACGAGAAATCTATGAGGGCCAATCCATAGGTTATAATTGTGCTTAATATTAGAATAACTACGAGTGATTTTTTGTTCATACTTTTTCCCAAACTTTCCCTATACACTTACATTATCACAAAATTCATTTGTGGGCAACAGAAAGGAAATAGCTAAAATCTGCTATTTTCTGGTACAATTAGAGGGTGAAGATTGGGATAGATATATCGCAAATTATCTACGAAGGAACAGGGGTAGCGGAACTTGTAAGGAATTTGGTGGAGAATCTATTGAGAATAGACAAAAAGAATGAATACGTCCTCTTCTTCTCTTCACTCAGAAAAAATCTCAAATCTCAAATCTCAAATTTCAAATCCACATCTCAAAACTTAAAGATTAAGACTTTTAGGTTTCCACCCATACTTTTGGATTTGTTGTGGAATAAACTGCATATTTTGCCCATTGAATGGTTGATTGGGGATGTGGATATTTTTATTACTTCAGATTGGACCGAGCCGCCGACCGTAAGAGCCAAAAAAGTAACTATTTTATATGATCTTATTGTTTATAAATATCCCAACGAAACAGACAGAAAAATAATTGAAGTTCAAAAACGGAAATTGAAATGGGTCAAAAAAGAATCAGATCTCGTTTTATGCATCTCGGAATCTACGAAAAGAGATGCGATTAATTTTTTAAGAATTGATGAAAAACCCTTAAAAGTTATTTATCCGGGGGTTTAATATGACTATTGGAATAAATGGATATGAAGCGGTTGTTTCCAGGTTTGGATATGATCCAAAAACTGGTCTACCGATACGGGTTGGTAGCGGAGAATATTGCTTTGAGTTGCTTTTAAATTTAAATAAGATTGATAAGAAAAACAATTACATAATCTATCTTCCTCAGTCTCCAACTGCGGACTTGCCGAGAGAATCAGTGAATTGGCATTACAAGGTAATTAAGCCTCGAAAAATATGGACTCTTGTTGGACTCTCTCTGGAATTTTTACTCAGGCGTTCAAAACCTGATGCTTTTCTTTCACCAACTCATTATTTGCCAATCTTTGCTCCGAGCCGATCTTTTATTTCTATTTTGGATACTTCCTATGTCCATTTCCCTGAGCTTTTTAGGTTCAACGATCTCAATCAATTAACAAAATGGACTAAGTATTCTGCGAAAAAAGCAAAAGGTGTTTTTACGATAAGTCAGGCTAGTAAAGATGATATAATCAAGACATACGGAGTTTCAGGACAAAGGGTCGTAGTAACGTACCCTGGAATTAGGCAAGGATTAATGATTAAGGATAAAGGATTAAGTATGGACGAGATAAGAAAAAAACATGGGGTTAACGACAAATATGTTTTGTTTGTGGGGACTTTGCAGCCTCGTAAGAATATCGCCCGCTTGATAGAGGCTTTTTCAAAGCTAAACAAGTCAGACCTGAATTTGGTCATTGTGGGTAAAAAAGGTTGGAAATTTGAAGAAATTCTCGCAGCTCCTGAAAAATTTGGAGTAGGAAATAAGGTTAAATTTTTAGATTCCGTGACCGATGAAGATTTGCCGGCTTTTTATAAAAATGCCATTTGCTTTGTTTTGCCGAGTCTTTATGAAGGATTTGGTCTCCCTGTTTTAGAGGCAATGCAATATGGGTGTCCTGTAATTGCCAGCAATGTCAGCAGTCTTCCTGAGGCTGGCGGAAACGCAGCCCTATATGTTGATCCGCTCGATGCGGGTGACATTGCCAAAAAGTTGGAATTAATGATTAATGATAATGATTTAAGGCAAAAATTCATAAAAAGAGGATATGTGCAGGTTAAGAAATTCAGCTGGGAGAAAACAGCAAGAGAAACATTGATCGCTTTGGAAGGATTAATGATTAAGGATTAATGATGAAAAAAATTATTAATAGAATAAATACGATTTTTTTGGAATTCGAAGTAATGATTCTTCATCTTGTGGGGATAGTGCCTTGTCATTATTTCCGCAGGTTTTTTTATAGATTGGGCGGGATTGAGATAGGTAAAGGCTCAACTTTGCATATGGGCGCAAGATTTTATAATCCCTGGAATATTAAAATTGGAGAGGATTCAATTATTGGTGAAGGTGTGGTTTTGGATGGCAGAGACAATCTTATTATTGGTAATCATGTAGATATTGCATCCGAAGTTATGATTTATAATGCTCAGCATAACATTAAAGATCCGAATTTTTGTGCGATTCAGACTCCTGTTTCAATCGAAGATTATGTGTTTATTGGTCCACGGGCGATTATTCTTCCGGGAGTTGCGATAAAAAAGGGTGCAGTGGTTGGAGCAGGCGCTGTGGTTACAAAAGATGTTGAAGCAGGCGTAATCGTTGGAGGCGTGCCCGCAAAACAAATAGGGGAGAGGGATATAAAAAATTTAAATTACAAACTTGGCC
>MFPH01000040.1:0-1736 GCA_001782645.1 Candidatus Levybacteria bacterium RIFCSPLOWO2_12_FULL_37_14
ACAGCTTCTGGGGTAGGAGAAGGTGCGGAAACAGGAGCTTCCGGAGCTGCTGTTTCGCCTGCCTCCGGGGTGGTTGCCTGAACTGAATTTGTCACCAAAGAATCGGATGCCTTTTGAATCATTTCATCTGATGTCTTTTTTTCTGTCCCGGCCGGATTTGGTTCCTTTACAGGCGTTTCCGGTTTTAATCCACCGCTAGGTGCAATCGGCACAATAGCTTCAGGTTTTGTTACTGAACTTGGGGGTGGATTTTCCGGAGTTAAAGGAACTCCCTGCGGAAATTTACGTTGATATTCGCTTCTCAAGGCATCCACCAGCTCTTTACTTGGAACTCCGTTCGTCCAATTGGTCTTATGCCACAAAATTTTGCCGTCTTTTTTCAGAGGCTTCCCGTTCTCATCCAAAATCATGAGTCTTTTTTGATTCTTGAAAACCGCCCTTCCAAACCCCTTAAGACGGTTTTCGAGCTTTAATTTATAGCCGGGAAGCTTTTCCAAGTAAAAATCTCTCTCTTTTATTCGCTTTCCCATTTCAGTAGCTCTTTCACCAAAATTAGAAGTATCCATCTTTCCTGAAACTGCGGGAGTTGTTGTTTCCGGAGTCGCCGGAGCAGTCGTCGGAGCGTTGTCGGGAGCCGGAGCTTTATCTGGAGCTGCTGCGCTTCCGGGCTTCTCGGTCGGTGCAGGAGCTGTTTCGTCATGATCTCCTTTTGGCGTAGCCGCCTGCGCTTGTGCAAATGCCGTTTCATCATCAATTAATTTTTCTGCTGCTTCTACCGGTTGCTTAACTGACTCCATTTTTGGCTCACCATCTGCTATTGGAACAGAATCTGCTTCTTTTGCAGGGAGGGTTGTCTGGTCGGCTGGCTCTGGCTGATCTGAAGTTTTTGGTTCAAGCATTCCTTCTAACCTTGATACCCGTTCATTCAAAGCTAGCACTTGTCTTTCCAAGTCACTATTCTTACCTTCTAACTCTTGCACTCTACTTAGCAGGGCTTTGTATTCATTTTGTAACTCAATATTTGCGCGCTCTAAAACCTCATTGGCACGCTTTAAATCCTCGTTCTCACGGCGTAATAAAGCAATCTCTGTTTCTCCTTCTGCTGTTTTTTCTTCTCCCGGAGATGCCTCCTTAATTACTAAGGGTTCTTCAATTATTTTCGCCCTATGCTCATTTAGCGCGGCAAAATAATTTGCATCGGTATCGGGGTTTCCTGTTTTTTCCCATTTATAGTAACCCGCCAATTTCTTTTCATCTTCCGTTGGTTCCTGCAAGTGCTTGCCAATAGAAACCCCCGGAACCTTTTCTTCCCCAAACTGATTTTTAAACTGCTGCTCTGCGCTCGGAGGGACTACATCCTTATCCATAATTTTCTAGCTATATTCATTAGGTCATACTCTGATAATTTTGTCAAGCTTTCCCGCAAACTTGACCTGAGAGTAAAAATAATGTTACAATATTAACTTCTTATGTAACTTCGACGTCATTTACTGCCCTGCCCGCTAATGCCTGAGCATAGCTATGGCAGGCGGGCCACAGCTATTTATTTTTATGAATATTCAAAAACCGTTAGTTTCTATTTTGTTACCCGTCCATAATAGCCAAAGTTTTCTTTCCGATTGTCTGGAAAGTCTTGTCAAACAAAGCTACCGGCAGATCGAAATTATCGCCATTGATGATAAATCATCCGATAATTCCCTAAAAATCCTGAAAAGCTTTGCCAAAAGATATAAAAA
>MFPH01000040.1:1751-7190 GCA_001782645.1 Candidatus Levybacteria bacterium RIFCSPLOWO2_12_FULL_37_14
CCTAAAAATCCTGAAAAGCTTTGCCAAAAGATATAAAAAGGTCAAGGTTTATAAGAATGTAAAAAGATATGGGATTGTCATGACCTTAAACCGTCTGCTTAGGAAAGCCAAGGGAGATTGTATTGCTTTCATGTCTGCAAAAGATATGAGCGCAAGAAGCAGGATCAAAAAACAAGTTGAATTTCTTCTGGGAAATCAGGGAGTGGTTGCAGTCGGAGCCCAATGCAGGTTTTTGAACAAAAAAAATAAAATTATCGGAAAATCAGACTTCCCCGGAGAAAATCAGTTCATTTATCGTTCCCCCCTCCATGGAATATCCATGCAATTTGAAACTGTTTTAATTAATAAGACCCTTATTCCCAAGGATTTACTCCATTTTCAGGCAAGTTCCGATCATTTCATTTATTCCGACGTCTTAATGAAACTTCTTCCCTACGGTAAATTTGCGAATCTCCCAAAATATTATCATTATCATAGAAATGACCCAAAAGCTTATTTTGGAGATTTAAGAATTCACCTGATTTCACTTATCAAACTCTGGATAAAATCAATGGCTAATTATGATTATCAGTTATCTTTCAAATCCTTCTTTTTCCCGCTTATTAAAAGATCTTAACTCCAATACTCCGGCACATTTCTAATATTATTGAGTGATTAAACGAAAAAATTATTGAAGCTCCCTCGGCCTTACGGTCGGGGAATCTTTCACTGCGCTTCGTCGGAGCTGAAATCCGCCGAAGCGGAAAACAGCTATCCATCCCACGATTTAACAATCGGGGAATCCCGCGAAGGCGGATTAAAGTAAAAAACCTAATTTTTGAAGAGCGGTTTTTGCAAAATGCAGATCTCCTTTTTCTGCAGCATTCTTAATAAGTAACAGTGTCTTCGGGGTATCCAGATTATCATTCATGGCATTTGCAAACATTTGCCACAATATTTTATTGTCAGCTGATGATCTTTTTTGAGAAATCAATTTTGCAAGCCTTGCGAATGTTTGTTCCGCTTTATCCAATTCTTTTTCTTTAAATTCCCAACTCTCCCTATAATGATGCGAAAACAACAGCCATCTCAGCGCATTTGCAGTATATTTTTGAAGGAGACTTGACACTAACACCAAATTACCTTTAGATTTGGACATTTTTTCTCCCCGATAAAAGATGTTTCCCGTATGCATCCAATATCTAACAAAGGGTTTTTTGCCGGTTGCTCCTTCGCTTTGGGCAATTTCTGCTTCGTGGTGAGGGAACAGCAGATCAATTCCTCCCCCATGGATATCGATTTGCTCACCCAATGTGGACATCGACATTGCAGAACATTCCATATGCCAACCCGGCCGGCCTTTCCCAAAAGAACTTGCAAAAGAAGGTATATGCTCTGGCTGATCAGGCGTAGCGGCCCGCCAAAGCGTAACATCAAGGGAATTTTTCTTGTCGGGATTATCTAAGTCTTCGTCAAAATTCTTGGCAATTTCAAGCATTTTTTCCTGAGTTAGTCTAGAAAGCTTACCGTACTGTCTATCTTTATCAATATTAAGATAAACACTTCCTTTAACTTCATAGGCAAAACCATTTGCAAGAAGTTTTTTTATAAAAAAAATGACTGAATTAATACTCTCCGATGCCTTCAGATAATTTGTCGGCATAATCCAGTTAAGGTGTCTCATGTCCTCCAAAAACTTCTTTGTTGAAACTTCTGCCAACTTTTTCCAAGGAATATTTTGTTGTTTCGCCCGTTCCAAAATATCCTTATCGCGGTCATTGATATCGGTAACGTTTTGGGCATAAATAACTTTAAAACCTAAATATTTTAGATAACGGACAAGGATGTCAAACGAAAGATATGTAAACGCATGGCCAAGATGAGTAATATCGTACGGAGTAATACCGCAAACGTAAAGCGTAACAGTGTTTTTGTTCAGCGGAATAAATAATTCTTTTTTTCTGACAAGTGAATTGTAAAGATGCATTGTTCCTAAGGCAGAAGGTTAAGCTTGATAAAACCTTCCGCAAAACTATAGCCTCTTTTTTTCCCAAGTTGTTTCGCCCGTTCTTTTATTCTGACTATTACCTCATTGCTTATTTGACTTTTATGGGCTTTAAGCGCTTTGAGCTTAAGATCAATGGAATCTGAGATATCGATAATTTCCGTAGGTTTCTCAAAGTTTGCAAGATAGAGGATTTTTACTTTGTGGGGCAAAAGACCGCGCCGTTCATGTTCTGGAAAAGTAAGCCTGTCTCTTGCCATTGGGAAGATGGCATCAATCGCTGCAAGGCCAGCGGCCCGGTGATCGGTATGATTAATAAATCCGAAAGAAGAATATATGAAAGTCGGATCCGTAGTAATGACTATCTCCGGCTTAAGTTTCCGAATATAATAAACGATTTCTTTTTTGAGGACAAGGTCGGCAATCAATTCCGTATCGTTGTGCTTAAGAAAGAAAAAATCTTTCAGTCCAAGCACTTTCCCCGCGTTAAGTTGTTCCTGACGGCGAATTTTTATGAGCTTCTCCTCTGTCATGGCTTGATCGTCCGATCCTTTACAGCCATTTGTACAGATAAGGTAGTAACAGATGGCGCCTTGTTTTGTCCATTTCGCAATTGTGCCGCTAGCTGCAAAATCCAGATCATCGGGATGCGCGGCAATACCTAAAACCACTTTGTTTTTCACAGAATAATTTTATCAGATTTCTTATTTTATAGATACCATGTTTTAATGTCGCCCGCTACCCGCGCGGGATTCCCCAAGTTATCCACATTTTTCCTGTTTAAAAATTTATGTTGATTAGACAATCTAAAGTAAGCATTATTTACTCTAGGTTATGCCAATTCTGCTCTGCAGAATGCTATAGGTTTGACATACTTGACAACATGTGATAAAATCCCTTTAGATATGACATTCGGATTTAAATCCGCCGGCTGGCGAACAAAAAAAGCATCTAACAAAACAGTTTCCGACTACAGAATGGAAGCTCTTGTGAGATTTGGAAGAGAACAAATAATGAAATTGAAAGATAAAGGAATAAATATTCCGGTAGCATTATTGTAATTCGCGGGCAGCGAAAATCGAATCAAAAAAAGAGCATCGCTTTCGTTACGCAAAATATAAGTTCAGGTACGATAAGCAATGCCCTTATGAATTTGATAGTTAGTTTTTCAGGCAGGATAAAACTAAATATCAACTAAGTTGATAGCAGAATTAATTATTGTTGTCAAGAAAAAAAATCGAGGCTAAACTTAATCGTTTATCTTGATAAAGAAACATATTTTTATAAGATTTTTTTACGTTCTTTAATGAGGTAAGAGTCTTGCTTGTCCGCCGATTAATCGCTCTGTGAGCCGCAGTTCAAGTGAACTAAGGCGAACAGCAAGATAAGGCGGGGAAGGCGACGCAAAGACATTGTTCCTATTACTGGATGAAGTAGGAGTCTTGGGCAGGGATTCCTACTTCTTCCAATCTTAGAAGCAGGTCTTTGCAAGTCCTTGAAAAGGAGACTCCTACCTCCTCTTAGTTTCTAAAATAATTAAACCAACTATTTAATTTCCTGAAAATTTGATATTATAGTTTTTCATAAATATGTATAGAGAAAGACAGACCTATCCTAGTAGGAAACATTTAAATTATTCCAATAGCACAGCTATTGTAAATAATCAGTCAGAGACGCCTCAAACCAGAAAGCAATCATTAGGTAGCATTGCTGTTATTTGTGTCGGTTTCTCTTCAGCACACTGCAATAACAACGAAGTCATCAAAAGAGTTAGACTGTTTGGCTCTGAGTTTGGCACTAAATATACGCCGCTGGCAGTAAAGCCAATTACTCCATTGTTTAATGTAAAAAATAGGGGATGTCTTGGTGGCGGAACTAGCCCTGAAGCATTAAGGAGAGCGAAAAGAAAAGCAAGATTAAAAATAAACCACAACCATAATGGGAACAGATAACATATCTCTCCTTTCTAAAAGTTTTGATTAAATTTTCTTCTAGAAGAGCTAATAAAATTAATTTGAAATTGCCATTTTCGCAATTAAATGTATGAATGAAAGCGAGCATTAAGCAAAGCGCGTTAAGAAATTATAAGTGAGCTGTCAGGGGAATTCCTCATCGAGCAAAGCGAGATTGAGGAAGGGGTGAAATTACCCGACCAGCGAACGAAATAATTTTAGCGCGACTTTACCGCTCGCCAGTTTTACGTACTTTTGCTGTCAAAAGTACAAAGAAAAAGTTATATCTTCTTTGCAAACAGGATGCGGCCTGCGGTTGTCTGAATGACCCGAGAGACAACTACGTCCACTGTATGACCCAAATCTTCGCTGGCATTCTCTACAACAAGCATAGTGCCATCATCCAAGTATCCAACTCCCTGTGTTGCTTCTTTACCTTTATGCAAAATGCTTATATGTAAAGCCTCTCCCGGAACAGCAGTTATCTTCAGATGATTTGCCAAGGTATTTACATTGATCGCCAAAACACCGCTAATGGTTGCTTTTTTCTCCAGATTATAATCGCAAGTTATAATTCTCCCCTTATTACTTTTTGCGGCAATAATTAATTTTTCATCAACTTCTTTGTTTTTGGAATCTTCCAGGTCTTGCAGAACCATGAACTTGTTTCTCTTTCCTTTTTTTAATTTCTCAAGCAGATCAAACCCCTTTCTTCCCCTGACTCTTTTGACCATATCCTGAGAATCTGCGATGTGCTTTAACTCCGAAAGTATACTTTCCAAAACTACAAATGTTCCTGTAAATACGCCCAAAGCAACAACATCGAATATTCTTCCGTCTATAATTGCTGAAGTATCCAGAAATATTGGATTTTTTTCCGCCAGCTGGCGGATCTTTTTTTGGAAATTTGGTTTTTTTTTCGAACGTTTAAATCTGGGCATTCTGGCAAGTGTTTTCGCCACTTCACTTGCAATACTGTTGACAAATCCTTTGGGAAATTTTTGTGTTTCTTTTTTTACTTTTTCTTCTATTTTTTTCATCTTGTTAAGCTCAACATGACATCTTTTAATGTTTTGAATTTATTAGAACTTAGTATATCCTTAAAACCTAGCTTTTGTGCCTCCTTGATGCGCTTTTCTGTTGATTGGGCCTTACGCAATTCTCCCAAAAGACCAACCTCTCCAATTGCAACTTTATTAGAAATCTTAATGTTTTGAAAACTGGAAATAATCGCCAGACAAATACTTAAATCGGTTCCCGGATCAGAAAGTTTTATTCCGCCTGCAACATTGACAAAAACATCCATTCCGCTTAATGGAATATTGCAATGTTTTTGCAAAACTGCCAATAAAAGTTCCAATCGCTTGTAATCAATGCCGGACGCAACACGTCTCGGAATTGGGATTCTGCTTTGCAGAACTAGCGCTTGAATTTCAACCAGAAACGCCCGCGTGCCTTCCATTGTCACTGAAAGAACACTGCCTGATACTGCCCCGTCGTTGG
>MFPH01000041.1 GCA_001782645.1 Candidatus Levybacteria bacterium RIFCSPLOWO2_12_FULL_37_14
TAAAATTATGATATACTCGAAAATGATGAGAAACTTAAAAGCGGACAGCATAATTCAGAAGTATAATGCCTCTGAAATTGAGGCTAAATGGCAAAAAATTTGGGAAAAAGAAAAAATTTATTCTCCGAATTTGGATGCTCCGGCTTCGCTCAGCACAAAAAAGCCTTTTTATAACCTGATGATGTTTCCATATCCCTCCGCGGAGGGAATGCATGTTGGAAATATGTATGCCTTTACAGGAGCAGATGTTTACGGTCGGTTTAAGCGCATGCAAGGCAATGACGTTTTTGAACCCATTGGACTTGACGGATTTGGAATTCACTCCGAAAATTATGCTATAAAAGTAGGCAAACATCCTGTTGATCAGGCAAAAATCTCCGAAAAAAAATTCTACCGGCAGTTAAAAAGCATTGGCAACGGCTTTGATTGGACGCGCACGGTTGAAACTTACAAGCCGGAATATTACAAATGGACGCAATGGTTATTTATTCAGTTATTCAAAGCCGGTTTAGCCTACCGCAAGAAAGCTCCGGTTAATTTTTGCCCATCCTGCAAAACTGTTTTGGCAGACGAGCAGGTGGAGGAAGGTAAATGTGAGCGCTGTAATTCGGTAGTGGAGAAGCGAGATTTGGAGCAATGGTTTTTCAGAATCACAAAGTACGCTGATAGGTTGCTATCTAATTTGACACAGATTGATTGGTCAGAAAAGGTCAAAATCGCCCAAAAACAATGGATTAGAAAATCCGAGGGAATCAATCTTCGCTTCAAAGTTAAGGACATGGATATTTATTTTGAGATGTTTGATTCTGTGCCTCAAACATTTATGGCGCAGACATTTACAGTTATTGCTCCCGAACACCCAATGGTCCATGAGTTAATTAAGAGTACGGGGCATGAGAAGCCTGTCATAGAGTTTATCGCAAAAATTAAGAAGAAAAAAGCAACAAATAAATATGATCTTGAAAAAAAGCCTGAAGGTATATTTACCGGCAGATATTTAGAATATACGCCAACAGGCAAGCTAATTCCTATTTGGATTGCCTCATACGCTATTTATGGATATGGAACAGGCGTTGTTAACTGTAGCGCTCATGATGAGCGAGATTTCATCTTTGCTAAGAAATACGGCATACCTTTGCATCCGGTAATGTTCCCGCAAGATCCTGCGGAAGCCAAAAAAGTAAAAAATCTTGAATATTGCTATCATCATGCCGAAAACGGGGTTTTACAGGAGCCGGTAGAATTTAAAGGAAGAAAATGGGGAGAAGTGAGACTAGGCGTTATTGAATTTATCGGAAAAAAAGGATATGGAGAAAAATCAGTTCATTATCATCTCCGCGATTGGTTGATTTCAAGACAAAGGTATTGGGGTCCTCCAATTCCAATGATTAATTGTGAGAAGTGTGGTTGGCAGCCGGTTCCGGAGAAAGATTTGCCGGTTAAATTGCCCTACATTGAAGATTACAAGCCTTTGGGAATCCATTCGGCAGGCTCAGGACAGGCAGGCAAAGCGCCTTTGGCAAGTCATCCTGAGTTTTACAAAACCAAATGTCCGAAGTGCGGGGGAGAGGCAAAAAGGGAAACAGATGTTTCAGACACTTTCTTAGATAGTTCGTGGTATTTCTTAAGGTATCTTGCTACTGATTGGAATGATATTCCATTCCCGATGCCAAAATCAAAAATTGAAAATTCCGCGCAGCGCGCGGCTTGGCTGCCGGTGAATATGTATATTGGCGGAGCGGAACATTCAGTGCTACACCTTTTGTACTCCCGATTTATTACGATGGTACTTCACGATTTAAAGATAATTAGCTTCGAAGAGCCGTTTACTCATTTCCGCGCTCATGGATTGATAGTTAAAAATGGAGCAAAAATGAGTAAAAGCAAAGGAAACATTGTGGTGCCCGATGCTTATGTTAAAAAATTTGGTGCAGATACGCTGCGGGCATATCTAATGTTTATGGGGCCTTTTGGTCAGGGAGGAGATTTTAGAGATACGGGGATTGAGGGGATGTATAGGTTTGTAAGAAGAGTATGGAGCTTGGTATCAAGCATCAAGTATCAAGTATCAAGTATTGAGGGTAAGGACGAAAGTCTGGAATTAGAGAGGTCGATGCATAAGACGATAAAAAGCGTTACGGAGGATATAAAAAATTTGAGCTACAACACGGCCATTGCTCACTTGATGGAATATCATAACGAACTCTCTGCTTTTTATACTAAATACAAAATACTTAATACTAAATACTGCAAAACTTTAATTTTGCTTCTGGCGCCTTTTGCTCCGCATCTTAGCGAAGAACTCTATCAATTGCTAGTCAATAAAAAGGAATTTTCCTCGATCCATCTTGCATCTTGGCCGAAATTTGATCCGAAGTTTTTGATAAAAAACGAAATGGTTATTGTAGCTCAGATAAATGGGAAGCTAAGGGGAAATATCATGGTTGATTCTGCGACTTCCAAAAATAAAGCTAAGATTGAGGAGCTAGTCAGAAAAGACGGTAACGTAGCTAAACATCTTGAAGGTAAAGCAATTAAGAAAATTATCTATGTCGAAGGAAAAGTAATCAACTTTGTGATTGCATAAGATGGAAACTCAGGAGCTCGTTGCTAAGTATTCTCCTCTGGTAAAAAAACACTGGCTTCCTCTGAGCCTGGGAATTCTAGGGATGATATTCTTTGCATATGGTTTGATAGGGTTACTCACGGCTAATAAAGCAGGCTCGGAAGACATCATTTTCGAGGCTAGCCCGACCGGCAGCAGCCAAATTGAAGCAAAAACGATTCTGGTTGACATAGAAGGTGCCGTGGTTAAGCCCGGAGTCTATAAATTGCCGCAGGATTCCAGAATTCAGGACGCATTAGTTGCGGCGGGTGGTTTGTCGGCAACAGCGGACAGGGAACATGTTGCTAAAAACTTTAATTTGGCAATAAAATTAACAGACGGAACAAAAATTTATGTTCCGTTTATCGGGGAAGCAGTCAGCGGGGCATCAGCGCTAAGTGCGTCTTCGGAAGGCGTAGTTGTTGGTGTTTTAGTAAATCTCAACAATTCCTCTCAATCTCAGCTCGAAGCACTGCCCGGCATTGGTCCTGCAACAGCGCAAAAAATTATTTCAGGACGGCCGTATAGCTCACTCAATGAACTGTTGGATAAGAAAATAGTGGGGGCTAAGGTGTTTGGGCAAATCAAGGAAAAGATCTCTGTTTACTAATTTTCAATTTTCAATTTTTAATTTTCATTGAATATCTCAAATTTTAAATTTCAAATTTTTAGCTTCATTTTATTGCTAATTCTTGCTGTTCGTTTTTATTTCTTTTATGACAATCAACATCAGCTAGCGAATGGACAGCAAATTAGTTTTGAGACAACGATTCTGTCTCAGCCGCAGGTTGTTGGCAATCGACAAGTATTTACTGCTAATTATCAAAATCAAAAAATCAGAATAACGACTGGCCGTTTTCCGGAGATGAATTACGGAGATTTTGTGCGCATCATTGGACAGATCAGCAACAAGAACAATCGAGTGCTAATGTATTCTCCGAAAATAGAAGCAATTAATAACTCTTCAAATATCTTACAGTCAGGTTTAAGAAGGATAAATATATTTCGGCAAAAACTGATTACATTATTTTCCAAAACACTTCCATCGCCATCCTCAAGTCTTCTTTTGGGAATAATTTTTGGAATTAAGGAGCAAATGCCAAAAGATTTTTCCAACAACTTGAAAACCTCGGGAGTTTTTCATGTAATTGCCGCGTCCGGAATGAACGTTACTCTAATCGGTGGATTTATCAGCACGTTTTTTGCGTTTTTCTTAAAAAGGCAAATTGCAATTTGTTTAAGCATTCTGGGAATTATGTTTTACGCAGTTTTGGCAGGACTTGAGCCGTCAATTATTAGGGCGTCAATCATGGGAATTCTGGTTTTCTCCGCCCAGATCTTGGGCAGACAGACCTTAGCCATCAATGGCTTATTTCTAGCAGGATTTACCATGCTTCTTGTTGATCCGACATTAATTTCCGATATTGGTTTTCAGCTTTCCTTTGCGGCAACGCTGGGGCTTGTTCTTATTCCGAAAATTAAGGCGATTGGAAAGATTTGGGTGATTGGCGAAGGTGTAAATACCACAATTGCAGCTCAGATTGCTACCCTACCAATTCTACTGGCAAATTTCGGCACTTATTCTCTATATTCGATTTTAGTTAACGGTTTGCTGCTTTGGACTGTGCCGATATTAATGATAATTGGAGGTATAGGAGCGATCCTTGGTTTAATTTTAATGCCACTCGGACAATTGTTAATCTATTTATGCTATCCGCTTTTGCTTTATTTTGAAACGATTGTAAATATCTTTGGGAAAATTGGAGGAGCGATAACTATCGAAAGCCTTTCTTGGCAATTTATACTTGGTTATTATTGTCTGTTGTCTTCAGTTCTGCTTATTCTTAGAAAAAAAGAATAATTTTATGAAAAAAGCTTTTTTGATTGGAACCGTTCTAATCTTCTTATTGGGGTATATCTTTATATATCAAATTATAACCTACAATGACAAAAAAATGCATATGGTGGTTTGCAATGTAGGTCAGGGAGATGCGATTTTTGTGAGAACTCCGCAGGGATCGGATATTTTGATTGATGGCGGACCGGATGATTCGGTTTTGAATTGTTTGGGAAAACACATGCCGTTTTGGGACAGGACTTTAGAAATTATGATTTTAACCCATCCGCACTCAGACCATTTTATAGGGCTTTTCGAAGTGTTAAAAAATTACAAAGTCAAATCTTTCGCATCGGAGGATTTAGGCAATAAAACAGCAGGATTTAATGCTCTGATGGAGGAAATTAAAAAGCAAAGGATCCCGACAAAATATGTTTTCGCGGGAGACAGATTTATTTTAAAAGATGGAGTTATCTTAAAAATTGTCGGACCAACACAAAAGTTTATTCAGCAAACAAGCCCCGGAGGAACAATCGGGGAGAGTAGTGAATTTGCATCTTTGGAAAGTTTATTGATTTATGGAAAATTTTCCGCGCTTTTAACAGGGGACAGTCAGGTGGCAGAATTAAGAGACGCTATTTCCAATGGATTGGGCAATATAGATTTATTGCAAGTGCCGCATCATGGGTCAAGATTTGGTTTGACCGCCGATATTTTGGAGGTTTTAAGCCCCAAACTCGCGGCAATTTCGGTCGGGAAAAATAACAAATACGGCCACCCCACGTCGTTTATTTTAGAAATGTTAAAAAGTTTAAAAATCAAAACCCTGCGGACGGATCAGGTAGGGGACATTGAAATCATTTCGGATGGATTGAGTTGGAGAGTTAAATGACTTTTTACTTACTTTTGACCGCAAAAGTAACAAAACTCTGCGAGCGGTAAAGTCGCGCTACATTTTCTCGCTCGCTAGTCGGGTAATTTCACCCCTTCCTCAATCTCGCTTTGCTCGCTGAGGAATTCCCCTGACAACTCGCTCAAAAATGCTTTACGCGCTTTGTTTAATGCTCGCATTAATTATTAAATTTCATAAGTTTTCTAAGATCTGAATATAGAAGTTAATTAACAGTTTGGGAGAGTTTCGCCAGGGGAGTTGTGAATGGCTTGGGAGCGTCGTATGATGGTTTAGCATTATCCGTAGCAGGCAAGGTAAAGAAGAACGTTGTGCCTTGTCCTGCTGCGGATTTTACCCATATTCGTCCGTCATGCGACTCAATGATTCCTTTGACAAGATAAAGTCCTAATCCTGTACCCATAGTTGCGAGTTCTTCGGGTGTATTTTTGGCCTGCGTGTATTTGGAAAAAAGAAGTTTTTGTTGTTCCTGGGCAATTCCAACTCCGTTATCGCAAACAGAAACAACAATATATTTATCCAAGCTTAAAAATTCTCCCATGGGTGATGTGCCATCCACAACCGGAGAGATAGCGCTGTAATCAATTTCAACTTGGATTTTCCCATTCTCCGGCGTAAATTTAAGACTATTTGACAGAAGATTGTCAATTACCTGACTGATTCTTATTTCGTCATATGAGATTTCGGGCAAAGAACGTGCAACAACATTAAAACTTAAAGAAATGTTTTTCCGCTGCGCCTGGGGTATGAAAGTTTGAATCTCGCCTTTGATTAACTTTGCAATATCGCCTTTGGTTTTTGAGAGGACTAATTTTCCCGCATCGAGTTTGGCAGTATCCAAAATCGAACCGATTTGTCCCAAAATTTTTTTTGCCTGCTGATGAATAATTTCCAGAAACTTTAATTTTCTATCTTCTTCAAGAGTGTTCTTGGTTGTAATAATAAGTTCCGCTGAGTCCTTAATGGTTGTAACAGGGCTTCGTAGTTCGTGAACCATAATGTGGATCAAATCTTCTTTCAGCAACTCTTTCTTTTTGTATTCTGTCATGTTGTGCAAAACAACAGATGCTTTGTCATTTCCAACCGGGCTTACAAATATACTTAATACCTTGCTGTTGATTTGAATCTCTTTTTCAAAATACGGATTTTTGGTTAGCATAACCTGATTAATTTTGGATCCCAAGTTGAAATTTTGCGGAAAAACATTTAATACATCGAAAAAATCAGCATTCTCACCAACTTCCAGTAGTTTTTTTGCAGAATTGTTGATTGTTAACAGATTGTCCTTATTGTCTGTCATAAAAATTCCATCATTGATGCTGTTAATTAATGAAGAAAATTTTTCTGTTTCCAGACCAATCGCTTGACTGAAATGTGTCAGCGCTGATTGAGCCGCGTCTATAAGCTCATGTAGGTCTTCCATGTTAGAGTAAGCGTTGGCCTTAGTTGAAGATAAATGTATAAAAGCCAAGACTTTATTATTGGCAATAAGAGGAATATGAAAAGACGATGAATATATTGACTTAACGGTATTATCTATGGGTATGCCGTATATTTTTTTGTCAATTCTCAAAGGAAGCTTGCCAACAAGTTTTTCAAATGAACCAAGCATGCTTTCTTCAATTTTTTTTATATACTCCGGTCCGATATTTTCTTCCACGTAAATTTTAAAAACAACATGAGCATCCTTTATTACCATAGATGAGGCTGCGGAGTAATTAAAAAAATTCCGCAAAGAAATCATGATAATGTCAACTACTTTTTCGGGGTCAGTTGTGTAGGCTATTTTTTCCTGAATTTCTTTAATTACAGACAGCTTATAAATTCTGTCTTCCTCTATTTTCTTTGCCTTAAGAGAATCTTTTTGCAGGAAGTCATTTCCCAAAGATAGAAGAATAGCGATTGATCCTATTGTGACGGTGATAAACAAAGCAATTTCCATAGATGTTCAATCCGCCTTCGCTAAAGCTGCGGCGGACTCAGGCGGATTTATGTTTTGAGAGTTCTGAAAGCTTATCTCCCATAGTTTTACTTCCTATAACGATAATATAAGTTCCGATTACAAAGAAAATTTGCCGAATGAGCAACAGAAGACTAAGCTCTTGATTTTGTGAAACCTGAATATATAAATCAATAGCATCCGCAATAATTGCTAAAGCTAAAACAAATGTCCCAATTCCGATTGTTTTAAATCCCACTGCCAAAATTCCCGTTACGAATTTTTTGACAAAACGAGCCATTATTATTGCAGCAGCAATTGCTGCGAAAGCAGATATGAAAGAAGCTGATTCAATCAAAATAGGCATCAATTTGGCGTAGTCCATTTACAAAATATTACTGCATTTTAAGAGCTTGTTTTACCTTGTTAACCAGATCCTGAGGCTCGACTTGATATTTAAATATATAATCCATTGCTCCATTATTTATTGCTTCTTTTACTAATTCTTCCTGACTGAAATTTGAAAGTATAAGAACCGGAATACGCTGTGTATGCGAGTCCATTTTTAGAGTTCTTAAAACTTCATTTCCGGAGATATCCGGGAGAACCTGATCTAAAAGTATCAGGTTCGGTTGTTCCGAGCGGGCCTTATTAATGCCGCTTTGCCCATTCAAAGCAAAAACAGTCTCCAGCCCTGCTTTTTGCAGCGCAGTTTCAAAAACCGCACTTAGATTTTCATCATCATCAATAATAAGAACTTTCATACTGGTTCATGGTTATTTGTTCATAGTTCATGGTAAACATTTTTCTGCTATGAACTAAATAACTAATAACTATCTGCCAATTAAAGGCTATCAGTTGTTCAGGATCTTGTCAATGGGTTTTTCTCATGTATGTGGTAAAATAATTGTATGACCGATGTAAAAGCAGAAATTATTTCAATCCTCAGGCAATCTCTAGCGGAATTTACAAAAGAAGAAATTAATTTTTTGGTTGAGGAACCGGAAAATGAGAATTTTGGTGATTATTTTTCCAATGCCGCGCTGGCGTTTTGGGCGAATAAAGAATCAAGAATTAAGAATCAAAAATGGAAAAGTCCCCTAGAGCTTGCACAAAAAATAGTTAATTCCATAATTCATGATTCAAAATTCATGATTCATTTTGACAGAGTTGAGGCAGTCAAACCGGGATTTATTAATTTCTATCTTTCGCAAGAATACTTAATTGCTCAGCTAAGTTTGGTGTCAGGCAAAACCCTACTTCGCTACGTTCATGAAACTGAACGTAGCTTCGCGGGGCGCAGAATCATGGTTGAGTTTACGGATCCGAATCCATTTAAAGAATTTCATATTGGGCATTTGTACAGCAATACAGTTGGGGAATCGGTAAGCCGTTTGTTGGAAGCAATGGGAGCAAATGTTAAGAGAGCAAATTATCAGGGGGATGTGGGAATGCACATTGCAAAATCGCTTTATGCGATTTTTCAAATCTCAAATCTCAAATCTCAAATCTCAAATCTGGAAAAAAAGAGCGCAAAAGAACGGGCGGAATTTTTGGGACAGTGTTATGCGACTGGGGCGAAAGATTATGAAGATTCGGAAAAAGCAAAGAGAGAAATAGAACAATTGAACAAGAAAATTTATGACAAAGATCCTGATTTAATGCCTCTTTATGAAAAAGGCAGGCAATGGAGTTTGGAATATTTCGAAACGATCTATAAACGTCTCGGAACCAAATTTGATTTCTATTATTTTGAGTCGATAGTCGGGATTAATGGTTTGAAATTAGTCCAAGAATATTTGCAAAAAGGCCCGCCTGCATCGCTTGATGCGAAGCATCTGCGGGCAGGAGTTTTTGAGAAAAGTCAGGGTGCAGTTATTTTCCCCGGAAAAAAGTTCGGTTTGCATGACAGGGTTTTTATAAATTCATTGGGACTTCCGACTTATGAAGCAAAAGATCTGGGTCTTGCATTTAAAAAATATAGTGATTTTAAGTTTGATCAGTCAATCAGTGTAACGGGAAATGAAATTACAGAATATTTCAAGGTAATTCTTGCGGCATTAAAGCAAATTGATCCCGAGTTGGCAGCCAAAATTAAGCATTTGCCTCATGGGATGGTTAGAATTCCAACAGGCAAAATGTCCAGCCGGTCAGGCAACATTGTAACTGGAGAATGGCTTCTGGATGAAGCCAAAAAACTCTTGAAAAGTAAATTTAGTGAAATGATGGAGGAAGTTTTGGAGCAAGTCGCTGTTGGTGCAATCAAATATGCGCTTCTCAAAAGCAGTCTTGGACATGATATAGAGTTTAATTTTGAAG
>MFPH01000042.1 GCA_001782645.1 Candidatus Levybacteria bacterium RIFCSPLOWO2_12_FULL_37_14
TTTGCAAATTTGCCATTTCATCAAAGGATGGAATAACAACGGACAAGAAAATCTTTCCCATAGTCAAAATTATACTAAAAAACAGCAAGGAGAACAATTAAGCTTGTGGCTAGGCTGAAAAAGTAGCGCTTAGGGGATTCGAACCCCTGATATTTACCTTGAGAAGGTAACGTCCTAGACCGCTAGACCTGCCCGCAATGCCTTTTGTAGCCCCAAGGGGATTCGGACCCCTGATCTCAACCTTGAGAAGGTTGCGTCCTAGACCACTAGACGATGGGGCCATGCATGGCAGGCGGGCGAAAGCGCCTTAGGCATATTTTACCCCAAAATACCATTTCAAACAAGTTAAACGGATAGTTTTTATGCGTGGAGGATTGCTTGTAGATGTTCTTGATGCCGTACGGAACCCATTTGTCTTAATTTCAAAGGCCTTTTAAGAGCAATACCGATTACCTCATCCATGTGGGAAACAAATTTAAAAGTTAAGTCTCTCAAAACTTCTTTTGGCAATTCTATCAGATCTTTTTTATTTTCCTTCGGAATAATAATTGTTTTTAACCCCGCCCGATGAGCGGCAATTACTTTTTCCTTAAGTCCTCCAATTTCCATAACTCTTCCCCTTAAGGTAATTTCCCCGGTCATTCCAACCCTTCTATTGACGGGGATTTTTGTCAGAGCAGATATTATTGCCGAAGTTATCGCAATGCCCGCAGACGGACCGTCTTTGGGAACTGCGCCCTCCGGAACATGAACATGGACATCGATTTTTTGATAAAACTTGTCTGACAATCCGAATTGATTGGCACGAGCTCTAATATAGGACATTGCTGCCTGACATGATTCCTTCATTACATCGCCTAGTTGACCCGTTAAAAGAAGCGTGCCTTTCCCCGGCATAAGCGCTACTTCAATAAATAAAATGTCTCCTCCTGCCTCTGTCCATGCAAGTCCTGTTGACATGCCAATCTCATCTTTTTTTTCAAGAAGAGTTGAGCTTATTTTGATTGGTCCAAGATATTTAGTAACATTTTTTGTACTAACTTTTAGTTTTCTTACCTTATCTTCTGCAATCAATTTGGCAGCTTTTCGAAGAATTGCTGCAATTTGACGCTCCAAACTTCGGACTCCCGCCTCTCGAGTATAGTGCTCTATGATAAAGCGAATCGCATCATCGGTAATTTGCACATTTTTAGGAGTTAAACCATGGTTCTCAATTTGTTTTTTAAGCAAAAATTCGCGTGCAATTTTAAATTTTTCATCATGCGTATATCCTGCAAAATTTATGACTTCAAGCCTATCTTTTAAAGCAGGCGGAATTGTATCCAAAACATTTGCAGTTGTTACAAACATTACATCTGATAAATCAAAAGGAACTTCCAGATAGTGATCGGAGAATTGATTGTTTTGTTCCGGATCCAACGCTTCCAAAAGCGCAGACGAGGGATCTCCTCTAAAATCTGCTCCAACTTTGTCAATTTCATCAAGCATAAAAACAGGATTGCGCGTACCCGCATCTTTTATTCCCTGAATTATCCGTCCTGGAAGCGCGCCAACATAAGTTCTCCTATGCCCTCTTATTTCAGCTTCGTCTCTGATTCCACCCAACGATACTCTGACAAATTTTCTGCCCAAAGCTCTGGCAATAGATTTTCCAATCGATGTTTTACCAACGCCCGGAGGTCCGGCAAAACAAAGTATCGGTCCTTTCATTTTTCCCGAAAGTTTATGCACAGCCAAATATTCTACGATTCTTTCTTTAGCTTTTTTCAGCCCATAATGATCTTCGTCCAAAATTTTTTCTGCTTTTTTAATATCCACATTGTTTTGACTTTTTACTGCCCACGGAAGAGAAACTAACCATTCCAAATAATTTCTGACGTAACCTGCTTCAGGATTAAACTGAGCCATTTGAGAAAGCTTCTTGGCCTCTTTTCTGGCCTTTTCTTCAATCTCTGCAGGCATTTTCGCTTTCTTAATTTTCTCAATTATTTCCTGCGTTCCGGTTTCGTCCTCATCTCCAAGCTCTTTTTCTATAGTTTTAAGCCTTTCCCGAAGGATTGCCTCTCTTGCGCCTTTCTCAAACCTCTCCTGAGTTTTAGATGTAATGCGCTTTTCAAGCTCCAGCACTTTCAGCTCTTTTGACAAAATATCTGTTATCTTCTCCAGTCTAACTTTAACATCGGCAATTTCCAGAAGCTCCTGGCGTTCGGAAGGTTTTATGTCCAAAACCGAAGCAATAAGGTCTGCAAATTCATACGGAGAATTGTCAGACATAATGTTCATGAAAACCAAAAAATCAACTGTTTTCCCAAGATTCATGGCGCGCCTAAATTCATTGGTTAGGTGGTTACACAAAGCCTTGATTTCAGGACTATTATCCACAATATCAGGTATCCCAATTACCTTTGCCATCAGATATGATCTCTCTTCAAAAACCGATTCGATTCTGACTCTCGTAATTCCCCTAACTTGAGCAATGATTTCCCCCTCTGTCCGCGTCATTCTTTCGATGCGGGACAATGTTCCAATACCATGCAAATCGGAAGGCATAGGATCATTTAGTTTGGAGTTTTTCTGAAGTACGAAGCAGACAATTTTTTCTCCTCCGAAGGAAGATTCTAAAGCTGCCAAACTTTTCGGCCTACCGAAGGTTAGTACCGAATCCGTATTTGGGAAAATTACCCCATCTCGAATTGGAATAAGCGGAATTAATTTTTCCATAATGCAATTAGCAATCTATCATACCATCTGCTAATTGTCAATGGCCTATAGCCCGCGCGAGGTGTAAATTGCTAAAAATTTATGGTATCATCTAATACATGAATTATCAAGATGGTAAAATTTCAGTCAAAAAATTCAGCTCTGAGGAGATAATTTCGTTTAGATATAGTAATTTATATCGAGTGTCTAGTCTCCGGCTAAAAAAATTAAGCGAACTCCTTTGTATGGACAGAATAGGAGGAGAGGCATTCCGCAATAATTTACTTAGCGCTGGCATATTGTTAGGCAAAGGATTAAAAGATATTACATCTAAGGTCAACGAAGAGCTTATAGCCGTCGTTGGAATCCCAAGAGGAGGAACTCCTCTTGTAAAAGGCATTTGTAAATCTATCCCAAAATCAAGATTATTTTATTCCAATGCTGGTAACAATGCTGACCCCAATAAACTTTTCCTGCAACATGATGATTTCTTCCAAAAATGTCAATTAATTATAGTCGCCGATACATTGGTAAATTCTGGAACTACGGCTGAAAAAACTCTGAGTTTCCTATCTCAAAATTACGCAAATTGCAACATTGTACTTGTCAGCCTTATAACATCTGCTGACGGTGCATACAGATTGGAAAAAACATTTCCTAGATTGAACCATTATACATCATTAATTGAGAAAAATACTATATGGGTTAAGATCACAAAAAATATAAATCGTCGCATGATTCCTATAATTGGAGATATCGGAGATCTAGTAAGCAAATAACCCCATTTTACAAAAATAGCATTCTACCCGAATTTAATATATAATCTATATCTAAATGAGAGAACTAATTGAGTCTTTGGACAATCAAAAAATATTTAAAATTAATGAGGGAAAAACTTATCTTGCAAATACTTTAACCGATCATACCCCGTCTACTTCTCCATTAGTATTGAAGCAAGCTATAAATGCAATAATGAGAAAAATAGGTAATAAATTAGAAAAAGCAAATAAAATTATTGGCGAGGAAGAAAGGGGCGGATATATTGCTGCATGCCTGTCTTTAGAAGCTAATTTACCTTTTTGTCTTACCAAGCAAAATCCGTGCAAGATACCCGGGGAAATAGGCGTAGAATTTCCTATGATTTACAATAATAATATGACTATGTATCTGAATGGTCTTTCTACAAATGATAAAGTACTTATTGTAGATGATATTATTGATTCTGGTGGTACTATGATTGCAATAATAAATGCTCTCCAAAAAATGAATATAGAAATTGTCAAAGCTATAGCTCTTGTAGAACGAGTAGAAAAACAAGGAATACGCAGAATTAAAGAGGTAACAGGTATAGACGTTGAAACGATAATTAAAATCGACACTTCAGGAGAAAAAAGTGTGGTAATAAATAAACATGAACTTCTATCCTTGTAGGTCGGGGTAACAGAATAATCGATGTGTTTTTCTATTTCGGTTGGAAAAAGAGCTACTTTCTAAACCTAAGGAGCTGAGCCATAGCAATGCCAACCATTTTCTTATAACGAGGATTTTTTTTCATTAACAATTCTGTGGGAGGCAAAGGCTTATTTTCTACAAGAGCAAATTCACATTTATTTGCAAGCTCAACATATTTACTTGTAGACCTAATAATATCTACAGTTGTTGTTTCAGGCCTTTCAACCATAGCAATGTATTCGTCATAATCTACATCTTCTACTGTTATTTTATAACCAAAACGGTCTTTTCTACAATAATCGTAATCCGGCACTACTGCAATTAATTCACTCTGTGGTTTTAACGTTAGATATATTTTTTTAAATGCGGCTTCTATGTCATGAATGTGGCCTAAGGAAAACAAGGCAATAGCAATGTCATACCGACCTTGAACTTTAAATTCTTCGAATGTGACATTTAATACTCTAACATCCGGATATAATCTTTTACCCAATTCAACATTTTTCTTTGAGGGCTCTATTCCTAAAACTGATTTCGCACCCTGCTTTAATGCTAATTCCAATAACCATCCCGTACCCGACCCTATATCGAGAACCTCTTTTCCTCTCCATGCAAGAGATAGGGGTTTTAAATATTCCCAAAAATTTGCCCTTGTAGGACTTTCTAAGCCTGCTTCATATTCCCTCCAATTGACCCCGCTGTTATCATATTGATAGGGATCAGTAGCTTTCCTAAATAGATTTCCCATAGCAAGATAAACTATTGTCTATTAATGTGATACTGTAACATTCTTGTGAATATTGACAAATGATTTTTAAGGTCTAATATTATATTATATACCTTTATGAATGTTCAAAGCGTTAATTTTCAGGGCTTATTTTTTATTAATGTAGCCAAACCCACAGATTTCGAGATAAAATTTCTTAGAAACACTTA
>MFPH01000043.1 GCA_001782645.1 Candidatus Levybacteria bacterium RIFCSPLOWO2_12_FULL_37_14
AAAGTCAAAAGTCAAAAGTGGGCGAAAGAGTTTAGGACGATTGGGACACAGGATGAATTTATTGAGAAAATAAAAAATGGTTCGGCAAGCTCACCATTCGTGTGCGAATGGGGAGAGTTGGGTCCGATTTATGGCAGACAATGGAGGAAATGGGAAACTTCGGACGGGCGGACAATTGATCAGATTGCCTGGGCGATTCAAAAGCTGAAAAAAACTCCGACCAGAAAACATATTTTAATAGCGGCTTGGAATCCGGAATTTGTTTACGAAATGGCAGCTTCCCGCGAAAAGTCAGTTGTACTTCCTCCTTGTCATTCATTTTTCCAGATTAACGTGAACGATAAAAACGAGCTGTCTTTGCAGCTTTATCAAAGAAGCTCCGATGTATTTTTGGGAGTGCCGTTTAATATTGTCAGCTATGCGCTCTTAACCATGATGTTTGCGCATATTGGCGGATTCAAGCCGGGAGAATTTGTGCATACTTTTGGTGACGTGCATATTTATGGAAATCACATGGAGCAAGTAAAAGAGCAGCTGAAGAGGAAACCGCGGCCTTTCCCAACCATAAAGTTAAATCCAAAAGTTAAAAATATCGATGATTTCAAAATCGAAGATTTTACTTTGGAAAACTACAATCCCTATCCGCCGATAAAAGCAGAAGTAACTGTTGTGGGAGGATTTTAATGTTGCTCCGTGTCATCCCGAACTTGTTTCGGGATCTACTTTAATCAAAAACAGACATATCATCAAATTTGGGATTTACTTTTTTGATTAGATTTATTTTCCAGTCTCTGTGCCAATTTTTTAACTGTTTTTCCCTTGCAATGGCCTCTTTTATGTCGCTGTACTCTTCGAGATACACAAGTTTTTTGACTTTATATTTTTTTGTAAAACCTTCCATCAAGCCAAATTTATGTTCAAAAAGTCTTTTGAAAATACTGTTGGTAACACCAATATAGAAAGTTGTATTGTATTTATTTGTTAGAATATAAATATAATAAATTAACTTTCTTCGCATGCTGCTTTATTATATAATGCTTTTGAGATGCTGAGATAAGTTCAGCATGACAATTAAGAAGAGATTATGAAAATAAGTGCAATTGCGGCGATTGGAAAGAATCGGGAACTGGGAAAAGATAACAAGCTCTTGTGGCATATCCAGGAGGATTTGCAGAGATTTAGAGAGATTACAAAAGGACATCCTGTTATCATGGGCCGCAAAACTTGGGAATCTCTACCGGTCAAGCCTTTACCAAACCGCACAAACATTGTAGTAACCCGAAATCCCTCATTTAGCTTCGCAAGGGGAGGCCTTGCGAAGCTGGCGGGGGCTTTAGAAGAGGCGATTGAGATTGCGAAAAAGGAGAAAGGGAGCGAGGAGATCTTTATAATTGGCGGGGGACAGATTTATAAACAGGCGATGGAAAAAGAATTGGTCGACAAACTTTATTTAACCGTGATTAATGCGAGCGCTGACGCGGACACGTTTTTCCCTGATTACTCGGGATTTAAAAAAGTGATGTTTGAAAAAGCAGGCGAGCATAAGGGATTAATATATAAATTTATAGATTTGGAAAAGTAGTCTTTTGAAGCGAAATAAAACTAAATATAATATTTGTTTGCGTGACTTCTGGTAACATCCTCACTGTGGATAATTTTATAGATCATTAATTGTTGTTTTTTTTCGTCAGAATCGATTCCATTCCTATGTCCATTTGAGGTCATAAGTATTCTATATTTACGATATTTTAATTCTATAATTGGTTTTCCGTTATGCATGGCAGTTTTATCTAACATTTTTAAGATACCCACACCCGTTTCGTTATATTCATTTACCGCCTCAATTATCTTTTTTTGATTTTCCGGCGACACATGCTTCATTAATTTATTCATATTCTTTTTTTCAGGGAAATTAATATTATGTCTAACTTCGTTTTCCGCAGCAATTTCATTTTCCCCTCCATTGGCATTTTTTCCCAATAATACTTCCGGTATTGGGATTAGTGGTTTTTTCGGTTTTGGTTTTGCTTCTTTTGGTCGCGGAACATAAATATCACGATGATCTTTTTTAGAGCCATTGGAATTAAGAACTGTAGGATTAACTATTGCCGCTTTGGACTTTTGACCCTTTTTATATTCAGCCTCAACTTGTGCCTGAACGGCAAGAAGTATAGACCGCACAAGCAGCATGGCTTCATTTCTTATCCCTTGCAGTTTTGGCGCATTCGGATCTTTTAAAGAATTCCAATAAATTTTTTCTTTTTTAGTGTTGATGCCTATTGCAAAATTTTCTTTTTCTTCACATAAAAAAAACTGAATTTTAGTCGGATCACCCTTAGAGATAAATTTCACTATGATATTTTTTAATACTGCCACGCCATGGAAGTCTACGCCGCTTGGAGAAATTTCATATTTAAGACCTGAAGATTGTTTTAGAATCTGCTCGCTTATTTTTTTGAGATCTTCAAATGAGGGAAATCCTTTTCCTTCAACTCTACTTTCTGGTAGAAACTTAGTCGTCTCTTCAATAGTAAAGATATCCGCTTCCTGCGGATACACTCTGGTAAATTCTTCTATAACACTAATCAGTTTTGCGTATAGGTCCGTATGTTCTCCACGCTCGTATAATATTTCCGCTTTTCTATATGCTCCGATCTCATTTTTTGGTTCATTTAAACCTAATCTTACAAGTGTTATAATTTTTATATTGATATCTTTTTGATCAAGATATTCCTTTAAAAGCGCACTTAAAGCAGGAAAGTCAGGGGAATTTGGAAAAAAAATTGTTTTCAGTAAATTTCTTCTCAATGCTAATGCTTGTTCAATAACTCCCCTAGTCTTTGAAACAATCTCCTGTTCTGCGTCGTCATGGCATGGTACCTTAATTTCCTCGAAGATTTCCGGAGCAAGGACAGATAAAATCGAGAATTGTTCACAGGCGTTGTGAATTGCCTGTCTTGCCGTATGAGGATATGCCTTTACTCTTGGATTATCTGTATTTTCCAGAAGAATATTATCGTAGGAATATTTTCTTCTTGCCATCGTTGCTTCGACAGATGACCTTAGAAACTGTGACATTTCAAAGTTCTTGCTCCTCAAAAAATCCACAATAGAAAAACCCTGTATCTTGATGGTTGGTTCACCGCAAGTTTTAAATCTTACAGTTTCCATTAACGGTTGAAAAGAATCGCCGAGGCCATGCTTATTAGCTATCCCTAGTTGCTTATCCATAATATCGGTTAGCAGAAGATTTCTTGCAATTCGTAGGGCGGCAACCATGGCGTCCGCTATAACATTTTGTTTGGGATTAGAGTCTTTAACATTTCGCGTAAGGAATATACTACTGTTGTGAATTTTCACCCTTCTCTTTTCTAGGGCAACCCATATTTCTGTTGGGAAATCTTTAGGAAGTCCAAATATTTTGATCCGGTCAGCAAGAGCACTTTCGGCTTTGTCAGCAATGCTGTTAAGGACTGATTGTTCATGGAGAAATGGGTCAGTCACATTGGGTTTTCCGTCGGCATTATTAATCACGCCCGTAATTATTGGCATAACGCGATCTTGAATGACTAATCTTTGTTCATGAAGCGGCAAGCCGGCAATTCCTGTTAAAGTAAATGGTTTTTTTACTTCAGCTTTTTCCATAGGATGTATTCTAACATATTATTATTTCAATCAAAAGCTAGGATTGACATAATTTTGTGTCTTGTAAAGTTTGGGAAATCGCTATATACTCTCAATAAATTCATGAACAATCTTAAAAAATCTGACCCCAAGATTTATAACATCATCAAGCTTGAAGAGAAGAGACAGAAAGAAGGGATTGAGTTAATTGCCTCGGAAAACTATGTTTCCAAGCCTGTGCTGGAGGCGATGGGAAGTATCCTAACCAATAAGTACTCGGAAGGCTATCCGGGCAAACGTTATTATGGGGGAAATCAGATTATTGATCAGGCGGAAAGCTTGGCAGTTAATCGTGCCAAAAAACTTTTTGGCGCAGAACACATTAATGTTCAGCCTTTGTCGGGAAGCCCTGCAAATCTGGCTGTTTATATGGCATTACTTAATCCCGGCGATAAGGTTTTGGGTTTTTCTTTGGATCAGGGGGGGCATCTTTCACATGGACATCCGTTAAATTTTTCAGGAAAACTATATAAAATTATTCCATATTTTGTAAATAGGAAAACAGAGGTAATCGACATGGATGAGGTTGAAAGAATTGCCTTGAGAGAGGGTCCAAAAATGATTCTGGCCGGATTTTCTGCATACAGCCGGGATATGGATTGGAAAAGATTTAAAGAGATTGCGGACAAAGTTGGCGCTTTTACTTTTGCAGATATCGCACATATTGCGGGACTTATTGCCGGCGGACAGCTGGAAAGTCCGGTTCCTTATTTTGACGTAGTTTCTACGACAACGCACAAAACTCTTAGGGGTCCAAGAGGGGCAATGATTATGTGCAAAGAAGAATTTGCGAAAGCTATCGATAGAGCAGTTTTTCCGGGAGTTCAGGGAGGACCGCATGACCATATTAATGCGGCCAAAGCAGTTGCTTTCGGTGAAGCGCTAAAACCGTCATTCAAAAAATACTCTTCTCAGGTTATCAAAAATGCAAAAGCACTGAGTTCTGCTTTGCAGAAGAGAGGATACAGAATAATTTCCGGCGGAACCGATAATCATTTGATGTTGGTTGATGTATATGGGAGCAAGAATATTACGGGCAAAGAGGCTGAACATACGCTCGAGGAAGTTGGAATTTCCATTAACAAAAATATGATTCCTTTTGATCCGAGAAAACCTTTGGATCCGTCAGGAATAAGACTTGGTACTCCGGCAGTTACCACCAGGGGAGCTAAAGAGAAGGATATGGAGAAAATAGCTAAGTTTATTGACGAAGCGTTAATGGCAAAAAATAACGCTAGCGTATTAAATAAAATCGGAAAGCAAGTTAAAACTTTCTCCCTTCAATTTCCGGTGCCGGGAATTAAATAAAAACCCCTTAAGGTTTCAAACGAGCAAAAAAGCTTTGCTCAAAATTCCCCCTATTCTAATCCCCGGGATTTTTCAGCGGAAGGAGCATAGCTAAGCTCTTTTTTTACAAATAAGATATGTTCCCAAAAGGTACGGGCAATTGGTGAAAAAAGTGATTTAAGATATGGCTTATTAAGGTCAGACCCTTCATATAGTATTCCATCAGAATCGTCAAAGTGCTTATTACGTGCAAATTGTTGCCGGAAATGATCATTGTCCACGATTAAAAGCCTAATGGAGGGATTGCCGCTCGCAATCTTTATTGGATCACCTGGTTTTAATATGGTTATCTTGGATTTGCCTGGGAATCGAGGCATCGCTTCCATAGAAAGTGTCATAGCTGTAAACTATACCAGAAAAATTTTAAAAAATCTACGAATAAGTATTTTTTGTTTGTGCTTGACAAGAGGAGAGGAAGAGAATATAAGCAGTTAGCTAATTGTTTAAAATTATGACAAGCGAATCTAAAGCTAATTTTCTTACATTGGGGGAAATTATTGTTAGGTTTCCTCCAAAAGTAGAGGTATTTAAGTCTGTAAACGGCGAAAGCATGTCCTCCTGGATGATTTCAAGAAATGAAAATGACATAATGGTTTACGCTGTTTTGATTGAAAAATCGGTTCAGGTTAAGCAAGAAGTTTAATTTTGCTCTTGTTTTTAATATCAAGCTTTGCTATAATTTCGGAATTACCCTTCGACATCGCTCAGGGTAAATACACACATTCCGGGTTAAGTCCTGAATAAAAATTTTGTCCGGAATGGCGGGTCCCGCCTTCGCTAAAGCTACGGCGGGCAAAGAAGGACTTTATTATGAGAGAGATTACATTAGAAGAATTATTGGAAGCCGGTTGTCATTTTGGTCACCAAGTTACAAGAAGCAACCCCAAAGCCCGCGATTTTATTTTCGAAGCCCGCGATAATATCCATATTATTGATCTAGCCAAAACAAAAGAAGGCTTGGAAGAAGCCGCCGCTTTTGTCAAAGATTTGGCCTCCAAAAACGGCGTGATGGTTGTTGTTGGGACCAAAAGACAAGCGCGTACAATAGTGGAAGAGGAAGTAAAAAGAGCTTCTGCAGAGCAGAATTCGGATAATAATCTTTTTTACATTACCAATCGTTGGGTAGGAGGACTTTTGACAAATTTCGCGGAGGTTTCCAAAAATTTCAAAAAATACTCAGATTTCGTCACGGATTTACAGGATGATGAGGTCAAAGCAAGATATACGAAAAAAGAAGTCGGAGGATGGGAAAAAGAAAAAAACAAATTGGAAAATCTTTATGGGGGAGTTGCCAAAATCACCAAAAAGCCCGATTGTCTCTTCATAATTGATTCCCATTTAGAAGATTTGGTAGTCAGGGAGGCTTTGGTAACGCATATTCCAACAGTGGCTTTGGTTGATACCAACGCGGATCCTGCGATTATTGATTATCCAATTCCTGCAAATGATGATGCGGTCGGTTCAATCAAGCTGATTGTGAGTTTCATTATTGACGCATGGATTGAAGGCCGAAAACTCGCGAAAGACGCGAAAGATAAGGAGATCGCTAAAATCGCGAAAGAAGAACAAGATGCGAAAAATACGAAAGAGAAAGAGCTCACGAAAAATGCGAAAAAAGAGAAGATCGCAAAAAACGCTAAGGAGATAGAAACTAAGAAAGTTAAGAAATCTAAAAGTGAAAAATCAACAAAGTGATAAAATCCTGTACAAAGAGTTAAGTTATCAAATTGTCGGAGCTTTGTTTGATGCTTTTAAGAGTTTAGGATCTAACTATCAGGAGAAATATTGTCAAAGAGCAGTTGAAATATTTTTAATAAAACGTAAAATTCCATTTAAGAGAGAAGTGCCGGTTAAAATTGCAATTGACAACAATCTAATTGGTAGACATTTTTTGGATTTTCTGATAAGTGATTCTGTTATATTGGAGCTTAAAAAGGGAAATAAAGACAATATGTCGGATGTTAAGCAAGTTTTGATGTATTTAAAAACAACAGGACTAAAGCTTGGAATACTTGCTTATTTTGGCAGCAACGGAGTAACATATAAAAGAATTATCAATTCTGATTCGCGACATTCGCAAATGAATTCGTGATTTTAGTGAGAAGCAACATTGAATATGAGCATTGACATGAAATTGCTTAAACAATTGAGGTTAGAAACTTCCGTAAGTATTGCTGACTGTAGAAAGGCTTTGGAGGAGTCAAAAAATGATTATAAAAAAGCCTTGGATTGGGTTTGCAAGAATGGTTTGGAAAAAGCCGCGAAAAAAGCCGATAGGGAAACACCACAGGGATTAGTTGAATCTTATATTCATCAAAATGGCCGGGTTGGCGCGCTGGTTGAGGTTTCCTGCGAGACTGATTTTGTTGCCCGAACAGACATATTTAAGAATCTCGTACACGAAATATGCATGCAGATAGCGGCCATGAATCCAAAAGATGTAAAAGCCTTACTAGAGCAAGAGTACATTAGAGACGGATCAAGAAAAATGGGAGATTTGGTTAAGGAAGCAATTGCAAAATTAGGCGAAAATATTGTAATCAAAAGATTCCAGCGTTTCGAAATCGGAGAATAATTTAAATACCTGTTATGGAAACAGAAAGTAGAATTTGTTATTCACCTGAATCAATGTGGGCAAGAGAACTCGAATTTAAGGCTAAATTTGGGCCAAATGCGGAAATTTACGATCCGGAAAATGTGAACAAAGCAA
>MFPH01000044.1 GCA_001782645.1 Candidatus Levybacteria bacterium RIFCSPLOWO2_12_FULL_37_14
TGACTGCTGGACCGGGCGGCGGATTATGGCATCTTCCTTTAACTCCCTTTTTTTCCTCTGATGAAAGTAAAGTTTTTAAGACATCCCTTGCTTTCCGTGCTAATTCTTTCTGCAATAATTTATCAGAATCACGAAAAGATGAATCTTTTTCCATGAAGTCGAGCTTAACATAGTTAAGCATAGCAGTCAATTTTTTCGATGAATTTTATGAGCTCACATTCCGCCCAAGAGACCGCCCAAACCTCCGCCCATTTGGGAGAGTTTTTTGGCTGCAACTTCTTGAGATTTTTTGATTGCTTCGTTAACTGCGTCTTTTATATCATTGTCCGATTGTCCGTTGGATAAAAGCTCTTTAATTTTCTGGTCTCCTGAAATAACAATGTGCACGTTATTTTTATCAACAATTACCTCTTCTCCCTGAAGCTGCTTTTGAATCTCCATAGCCTGCTTCCTCATTTCATTTAATTGTCCTACTTTTTGAAATGGATTAAACATAAATCAAGCTCACCTCCCATCGCCCGCCAAAGCTTTAGCGAAGGCGGGTTTCAACATAACTTCTATATTAACATTTTTTCTCGTAACTTCCCTCAAGGCATTCTCCAATATCTCCCTAGTTTTAATTTCGCTTAATTTATCTTTGTGAAATTTAAAATTCGTTTCCAGCAATAATGTTTTGCTGTCATAGTTTTTTATTCTGCATCCGCGCAATACCCCGGCCACAGAATGATTGTGTGTTTTTACTTTATCTATTAAAGCATTCCACAAAGCATCATTTTCGCTATAGCTTGTAATGCCCTGTTGGGTAGTAGTGATGATTGGCGGTTTTTTTATCCCTATATCTTTTTTAATAACTGTTGCCTGCTCGTTGATTAACGCTGATTTAGGCACTGATTCGCGCTGAACACTAAATCCGTGTTTATCCGCATTTATATCCGTGTCAATCCTCGGTTGCAAACTCCATTCCACAATTACCAATTCCAAAGGAATTTGAGGAAGAACAGCGTATTTTAATTCGCTTTTGGCTGTCGACAGCAATTCAATTAGTTTTTTTATTTCGGAAATTTCTAATTTTGAATTATCAATTGCAAGAGCTGAATTCCCAGGAACAAACTCTACGCCTATTTTAAAAAGCAAACTATTATGCAAAGCTTCAATTAATCCCTGCATAAAATGCCCCACCTCAACCCCTTCGCTCGCAAGTTTCGCAACTACTTTTAATCCGCTCTTTGCATCTTTTTCTTCCAAAGATCTTATCATTTGAGCTATTTTATATTGGATGCCGGCAATTGAATAATTTTTCTGCACTAATTCTTTTGTAATTTTTTTATCCTTGGTAATCAGAGCCATTTCTTCCAAAATTTTAACTCCATCCCTAAAGCTTCCATCCGAAAGATTGGCAATCAAACGCAAGGCATCTTTCTCTCCTGCCAATTTTTCTTTTTTGATTATCCTTTCAAAAGAACGAACTAATTCATCTTCTGTTGCTTTTTTAAATTGCAAATGAAGACAGCGGGACAAAATTGTACCGGGAACTTTGTGGGGCTCGGTTGTGCAAAGAATAAAAACAACATGACTTGGCGGTTCTTCCAAAGTTTTGAGAAGCGCATTAAAAGCCTCCGTGGTTAACATGTGGACCTCATCAATGATGTAAATTTTTTTGCGGGCACTCATTGGAGATAATTTTATTTTTTCTCTAAGATCGCGGATTTCATCTATCCCTCGGTTGGAAGCGCCATCAATTTCTAAAATATCTAAATTAGTTCCGTTTGCAATAGAAACACATTGACCACACTTATTGCACGGTTCAATGCCTTTGGTTTTTTTCTCGCAATTTAAAACTTTTGCTACAATTCGGGCAGCTGATGTTTTTCCCAAACCTTTGGGACCCGTAAAAAGAAAAGCATGGAAAACTTCGGGGCTTTTTAGGGCATTATAAAGTTTTTCCCTAATCTCTTTACTGTCTAATTCCCCTATTGTTTGAGGGCGGTATTTTCGATAAAAAACCATAATTCGCTATGCTCCAATTTCAAAATTCAAAATCACAAATCCCAAATAAATTACAATTTCCTAAATTCAAAATATTTTTTCCATTTTGAACATTTAAATTTTGGTATTATTTGGAATTTGAAATTTTGTGCTTGGAATTTTTATTCATGGTTTATCCCCAACAGGTGGAGCATTCCGTGCTCGATAAGTGTATCGATTTTATCATCTACAAGCACTTCTTCAACCGATGCTTCTCTTATAATCTGAGGGTAGGATATAACTATATCTCCAAGCTTCAATACTTCACTGCCTAAATGCGTTGATTCGCCTTCAGACAAAGAAAAAGATAAAATATTTCTGGTTTTATCCTCACCCTTGTATTTTTTGCTTAAAGCACGCATCTTCCTATCTCCGACAATTGCAACAGAAACTTCAGCCGGCCCTTTGATTTCATGTTCCGCTAACACTTTGGAAATGGCTTTTTTGATGCGTTTTCGATTAACCCTATATCTGCTTTCGACAAAAATGGGGATCTGTATTTCTTCCATATTTAAGCCCACATCTTCTTTGCACGTCTAGCGTCTTCTTTTTTCTGCTTTCGGGCAAGTGACGGCTTCAAATAAAAAGCGCGTCTTTTTGCCTCAGGAATAATTCCCTCATTTAAGACTTTTCTTTGAAATTTTCGGATTAGCGTATCATCGCTATCCCCCGGCATTCTTCTGACTGTTACCATAAATAAAACACCCCCTTTGTTAGAAACTGTTTCCAAATTTAATTTGGAATTACAGTTTCTTACATCCGCCCATATTCGCTCTTTGTCTGCCCGCCTTTGGCGGGAGCCGCAGTTCAAATGAACTAAGGCGAAAAGTAAGAATAGGCGGATAAACTAACTTACATTTTACCCCAAACCCAAAATAGAGTAAATAGTCAACTTTCTACATATTCACAGCCTTACCCAGGGGTCCTAGGAGATGAAAATGGAGATGATCTATGATTTGAGCCCCTCCGCCATTTACCACCACCCTATATCCTTTATCTTCAAGTTTCTGTTTTTTAACCATTTCTGCAACTACCCTCATCAGTTTGGTCATTAACTCTTCCTTGCCCCTCGAAGCTTTAGCGAAGTGGGGATCATTCATCATTAGTAAATCCTTGATATGTTTTTTAGGAATAATCAGTAAATGTATTGGCTTAAGTGGATGGATATCCGGAAAAACCATAACTTCCTCATCTTCGTAGGTAAATTCTTTTGGGATAATCCTGTCTCTAATTTTACAAAATATGCAGTCCATACTTATTCATTGTCATGCTGAATTTATTTCAGCATCTCCCTAATTAAACTTTCTCTAATACTTTAATAATTTCTCCTAAAGTTAGCTTTGAAGGTCTCATTTTCGGATTTTTTACCGATCCGTTAAGAAGCATTTTTTTGGAAATATGCAGGAACCATGTTGCGTCAGGATCTAATTTCTTCAATTTTTCATAAGCAGAAGTTAAATCTATATTTATCTTGTCAGTCGCAGGCACAGCTTTTATCCTGACATACCCCTTTCTCGGATCTTTTCGGAGAACAATTACATATCCTATTTTCTGGGCCAGCTTGATAACCGAATCATTTAAGGTCTCAAAGCCAATTCCTTTTCCGAAGCGAGTAATAAATTTTTGACCGTTTTGGGCAATCTCTTTTTCCGCCCAGATTCTGTTTTCAAATTCATGCAAAACCGCATCCAAGGACTTACTAATAAATTCAACATAATAATCATCCTGATTGGGAAACTGGAACTTAAGCCCATCCAAAATGCTTGTTAAATCAAATTCATGATAGTCTGCTGTTGCATCAATCCTGCAAACTTCCTTAAAGTGATCAATGTCCACAACCACCTTAATCATCCTAGAAATCGCCTCTATTTTGTCTTTTGTTTTCTCCGAACTCTTAATTCTTAATTCTTCATTCTTAATTCTTACATAATTCCAGGCTAAGCTTGCGCCGCACACTTTATCCGAAGCAGTTTGATGATGATCCAACGGACCTAAACCCGTATCCACATGAATTGCCTCGTCATCTTCAATTCGCTCTATTGGAGATATTTCGCTTTTATCTTGCCATTTTCCGCTATCAATCCTCTCTCCTGCGGGAACAAATTTAACAGTTGCGGTTTCCCATCCCGGCAAAAACTTTTTAATCAGCCAAACTGAGGCAATCGCATCCATATCCGGCGAACTGTGTGTAACAACAATTTTCATATTTCGATAAACTCAATATGATCCTGAGCAAAAGCCGAGGGATCATACGATTAAGTATAACTTATCCCGAGTGTCTGTTGCAATCTGTTAAAATTTTTGCTAATATGCGCTAAATAATCTATGAGCAAAGAAGCAATAGTAAGCGAAATTGAAAAATTTATCGATAGAGATCGTGAAGAAAAAAGGATAAAGAAGCTAACTGAAGAACATCGCACTTTGGCCACCTCAATACTCAAAGAATGTCAATCAACATCAACCCCGGAGATTCCGATACAAGTCGGTCAAGAAAAATTCATTGTGTATCTCGAGGAGTCATCGAAATTAGGAGAGGGTAGCAATTTAAAACCTCTGCGCATTTACTTTGACGAAGCAGGAAAAGAACTTTGCGACAAGAAACCAAGAGTTCTTTATGAATTTGACGCTTATTCTTTTGTGCGTTCTTTCGAGGGAAAATTAAAAACCGATTATCAGTTTGCCCGACTAAAATTCGTTTTAGAAGGCATTCAGAGCTCTTTGCCCAAAAAATAAAAAGGTTGCTTACCCCAATTACCTCCACTTGACAAATTTATCGAAATAAAAGACTATATTAAGGTATATGGATCCGCAAAAACTGTCCCAGCTTGATCCCAAATTAAGAGAAGCTTATCAGCGCGTCATGGGAACAGTTATCCCGGATTCTCAAACTCCAGCCCAAACACAACCCCCCCTACCCGCCGACTCGGCCTTCGAAGCCTCGGCAAAGGAGGCAGCCTCGGCGAAGGCGGATGCGTCAATCCCAACTCCGCAACCTCAGCCTCAACCTGAACCGGAGCCAGCCTCAACTCCAACTTCCCCGGCAGAACCAACGTCAATTCCCGCCCCGGAGCCACAAATGCCTGCAGCTGAACCCGAACCTTTTCTTAAGCAACAGCCGCCAATCTCTGAACCTGCTGCCACACCTCAATCGGCAATAAATCCGCAACCGGAAGCTATTCCAACTTCTCCACAGTCTACTCCTCCACAGCAAACCTCTAATTTCGTTCAGATGAATTCCGAAATGCCGGCTGTTCCAGCCGCAACTCCTGCCCCCACTCCAAACTTCACAACGCCTGCGCCTCAAACTCAAACTGTAGTTTTGAAAAAGAAAAGCAATATGCTGATCTCTGCAATGATTGTAATTACGATTTTGGTTTTTATTGTGGTTTATGGTCTCTTCT
>MFPH01000045.1 GCA_001782645.1 Candidatus Levybacteria bacterium RIFCSPLOWO2_12_FULL_37_14
CGGTTATCCCGAATCCATTTTTTGATGTTATCGGAATTTTAGCCGGCATGCTGAACTATCCTCCGATGCGATTTTTTGCAATTATGCTTGTCGGCCGATTTATTAGATATTGGGTATTAGCCCAAGTCGGCGCGTACTTCTAACTATGGCAGCTCATGTTTTCATAACCGGATTTGTTCAGGGAGTAGGCTACAGACAATTTGTGCGTCATCACGCCTTAAAATTAGAATTGACAGGATGGGTAAAAAATTTATCGGACAATCGGGTGGAGGCAGTTCTGCAGGGCAGAATTGAGGATGTCGAAAAGATGGTTCTGCTTTGCAGAAAAGGACCATTTTTATCGGAGGTAAGGGATGTCATAGTTGAGTGGGAAAATAAATCTCTAGCTGGGATAGAATTTAAGGATTTTAGAATATTATGATATGATTCAGGTATGTTAGGCTATATTTTACTGTTTACATTTTTAGCTTCAATTGTTTCCCTGTTCTTGGTTGCAATTTTACTTTTACATAAAACCCTTATTCGCAAAACTTCCTTTTTGCTTGTTTCTTTTGCAGCAGGGGCATTGTTAGCAACAGGATTTATGGAAACTTTGAAAGAAGCTGTGGAAATTGCAGGAGCAGATGTGTTCTTATGGACAACTGTTTCCATTGCGGGATTTTTTCTGATAGAAAGACTATTTATATCTTTACATCATCATGACGAGGAAGATCCGTCAATTAACAGCGGAAAACTGAAGATTCCGACCTCTTTTCTTGTGTTTGGGGATGCATTGCATAATTTTATTGACGGAATGTCGATAGCGGCAGGATTTTTGGTAAATTTTCAATTAGGCTTTGTTACCAGTATTGCGGTATTTATTCATGAAATTCCTCATGAACTTGGAGATTTCGGTATTTTGATTCACAAGGGATGGGGCAGAGCAGGAGTTTTATGGCTTAATGCTGCAACAGGACTAGTAAGCATTTTGGGCGCAATTGTAGTTTTCTACTTGGGTAAGCAGTTCAGCGACATCGTTCCTGTTTTGCTTTCTGTCGCAGCTGCCAATTTTATCTATCTTTCAGCGACTGATCTTTTACCGGAAATTCATCATCGGGCGAACAAAAACTTTGCCGTCAGATATACTCTCTCATTTTTCATGGGAATATTTTTGATAATCTTCCTGATCAAGATATTGAATTAAGAAGCCTTAAGCATTTAGCTTGCTACCTGACAATTGGTTGCAGACCATGTTTTATTAGCTAATTCTGCTTTTATAGCAGAGTCAAAGGTTGAAGATGGACAAGCTCCAATAATAATTTTTCCATTTACAAAAGTTGAAGGTGTGCCGTTTACTCCCGCATCCGATCCTTCTGTAATACTTTCTTTAACCAACTTTTCATATTTTCCCGAATCCAAGCAAGTTTGAAATGCTTCCTGATTAACGCCAAGTTCTGCTGCCAAATGCCCAAGCTTATCCAAAGCAAAACCCGTGCCGTTTGCCGTAGTTCTCTCAAATATTGTGTCAGTGTATTTCCAGAACACATCGTTTCCTCCGAGTTCCGCAATACATTCTGACGCTTCAGCCTCTTTTTGGGCATTTTGATGGAAAGGAAGAGGATAGTGTCTATAGATTAATCTTATTTTGTCTCCATAAGTTTTTAACAATACCGTTGCTATGGGATGGAATTTTTGACAGAATGGACATTCAAAATCAGAGTATACAACCAAGCTTAGCTTGGCATTAACATTGCCTCTGATATGGTCAGAAGAGTTTACTGGTTTTATTTTTCCTGTGGCAGGTTGCGCTGTGCCGGCATCAGAAGGAGCCTTTGGCGCGGCAACTTGCGGGGGAGGGTTGATAGCTCCATTTTTTTCCAAAGTCGCAACTTTGTTGGTTAAAGATCCTAAGAAAAAAGCAGCAATTACGATGGCGACCATGAGAATCTTGTTCGCGGATTTGAGCCTATTTGCTTCGGAGGTCATATTTCGATTTTACTCAATATGACCCTGAGCTCGTCGAACGGGTCATCTGCCCATTGTACAGATTCCCAAAAGCATTTGTCAATATGTTTAAAATTAATAAAAACTTAACGCATATATATAGTTCGTGATAGCAAAAACTTTTTTATTCCATTTTTAATTTTACGCTTAAAGACTTTTTCTTTATCGGTAAAATAACCTCTAAAGTTTTTGAGAGGAAAGGGATCGGGTAAAGATATTAGCAATGGCGTCTCATATATTTTATTCATAATTTTCCCTTTCTAATTTAGAACAATACAGCATATGGATAATGCGTGCAGTGATTCCTATTGCTTAAAAAATGTGAGATTTCTAACAATCTGGTATAATCCCATAAGATTATGAGTATTCTTGCGACCCAAAAGCTCAATAATTTTTTCTCTAAATTCAAAAAATATTACTATAAAAAGAGTGAAGTGATTTTGCGCGGCGGCGATGCCCCTCAGGGAGTTTATTTTATTAGTAAGGGTTACGTGAGGGATTATTCAATTTCAACGAAGGGCGAAGAGCTGACTCTAATTGTCTTTAAGCCTGAAGATTTTTTTCCAATGTCTTGGGTATTTAATGATAAGCCTAATTTTCATTATTTTGAAGCAATTGTTGCAGTTGAGCTTTGGCGCTGTTCAAAGGAAGATTTTATCACTTTTCTGAAAGCAAATCCTGAGGTTTTTCTTGAATTAACCAGCCATATTGTGTTAAGGCTTGGCGGAATAATGCAAAGGATGGAATATTTGGCTTTCGGGAATGCTCATGAAAAAGTTGCTTCTCTGCTTTTGATTCTAGCCGAACGCTTCGGGAAAAAAGAAGGAAGGAATGTGGTTATTCAGGTTCCGTTTACTCATAGAGATATAGCTATGTTTTTGGGTCTTGCCCGCGAAACCGCAAGTATAGAATTAAAGAAATTAGAGCGAAAACGATTAATAGCTTACCATAAAAAATTATTGGTTGTAAAAAATATGGGGAAACTGCGGGCAGAATCTTTATCCGATGATCCGAATGGCACGATGGGGTAATTTTGTTTGGATAATAGGAATAAATCTTTACATTCTAACTTAAACACTATAAAATAAATTTAACATGGATCAGACGAATTTATCTTCAAGTCCAGCTTTATCAAGGCTTTCAAATCTGCTTATTACCTCTTTTGAAAGGGAGGAAATTAAAAACCAGACCAAAACCGGAATCAATGTTAATCGTTTTGTTTCAGAGCTGGCCACCTGGTATGAAAAATTCCGCAATGCCATGGATTACCGGGATGAAGAAGTAGTTAGACGCGCCGCAATTGAAAGAATTCTCAAAAGAAGATTATTTTTTGGCGGAGATGGTGAAAAAATCGCTACCCCTTTGATGCGGGAACTATTGTGGGCCCGCTATTTTCCGGAAGCCAGCATTTCGGATGAGGAAATAAAAAAGGTGGGACGTGTTATCGATTTGTATCTTGAATTCAGAGAGCAACTTTTAGCCCGTCCCCACGATGTAAAAATAAAAATAGACAAACTTATTTATCAGCTTCTTTCATCCCATTTGGAAATAATGCTGAATAAAAGTAAAGACATAGAGTTAATTTCGAATTTCATCTTCCATCTCTTGCGGGAGCGCATTGTGATTAAAGACGATTCGGCAGAGAACCGCGACATACAAGTATTTATTGCCGTAAGGCGAGCTTTTGCCAAAGACGATATTGCGTTTTTAAAATTCCATTTATTCGAACAATATTTTGGCAGAATAACAGAGGAGAATGTGCATACGGTGGCTGGCAATTTTGCAAAGGGGTATAAAGAGCTCGAGGGACAGATGCACTATCCGATTAAAGAAAGAATTATCTCTTATGTTAAAAAACAACTTCCGCCATTTCTGATTTTCGCCGAAGTTTTACGTAAGGAAAGGGGAGGCGTCAGGGCTCTGATTGGCAATATAACAGAGTTCAGGAATAGCATTTTTGCAACCGCAGATGCTCGTTACAAAACTATCTCCAAAAAAGTCAGAACAGCGATTGTCAGATCGGTAATCTTTATTTTGCTTTCGAAATTTGTCTTTGCCTTTTCCGTTGAAGCAGCCTATGACAATATTGTTTTGGGATATATCGCCTGGAATTCTTTGATTATTAATATTGTGGCTCCGCCTCTTTTGATGGTTATCTCCAGTCTTTTTATCAGAACCCCGGATAACAATAATACCAAAAGGATTTATGACAAGCTCATGAGCATTCTATTTGTTGATAAGCCCGAATTGGATAGGCCTTTGGTTATAAGTCTTAAGCCCGAGAGAAGAAATCCGGTCCTAAATTTTATCTTTACATTTCTTTGGTGGGGAGCATTTATCCTGATTTTTGGTTACATGGCTTATATTTTGAATAGGCTCAAGTTTAGTCCTGCGTCTCAAGGAGTTTTCATTTTCTTTGTGGCAATCATTTCATTTTTAACCTACAGAATTACTCAAACAGCTTCAAGCTATACAATTCCGGCCAGACAGAACTTTTTAGCGCCTGTCTGGGATTTTTTCTTTACACCCGTTATCAGAGTGGGCCGCCGTTTTACCGAAGGGCTATCGCAAATAAATATTTTTATTTATATTTTTGATTACCTGATTGAAACTCCGTTTAAAGAAATTTTCGGATTTTTGGAAAAATGGTTCTACTTCCTCCAGACCAAAAGAGAAGAGATGGGATAATTTTTAGTAAAAATCAAAAATTTGACATTTGACTTATAGTTGTGATATTATCTCAAAATTATGTTTCAGCGCTTGGAAGGAGAGCTAAGAGGAACAGGAGATCCTCGTGATCAGGGATTTGCGGATATGGTTGCTGGTGCTCTTAAGGTGCGCGGCAAGGATATTGTTGCCTCCTCTGCAGTTCCAATTGAAAAACAATCAGCAGAAGTAGAGGCCTCAATAATTCCTAACTTCTATATAAAAAGACCAATAGAGGGATTGTTGTTCCCATCTTCAGATCAATTAATAACAACTGCAAGAAAAGAATTAAAATCACATTTTGGCAGGGATTTTGAGGTGCCGGAGCCACCGCAGGATCTATTTGTTACACTTCAAAACCTTGCTGAAAGAGATATTAAGGGATTTAATGAGGTTTATTATCAGCCGAAATTAGAGCTTACAGAGAAGGATAAATTTTGGAAGGGTAAAGGTATAGTAAAACCAGAGCAATATTTCTGGCAGCAAATAAGAGATGGTAATTTTCCTGCCGAAGCAGTTATGCTAGAAGAGGGATGGTATATCGGAGACAGCAGGGCAAAGCCAATGTATTATAATGGCAAACAAATGTATGGAAAACGTGATTATATGGAGCCTTTAATGGCATATTTGAGAGCTTCTAATAAAATTAAAAAATACAATGGTATTGCAGATGACTCTCGTTTTGGAGCCTCTCCAGAAGAAATCGAAGAGGTAATCATTCCAGAATTTACAGTTAGGAGTGGTGCCAAAGGGATTGTCAGAAATAGAAAGTATATGGAGTTTAATGTTCGCGGAAACATAACTCATCCCGAATATGGAAAGACCAATACATGGGAATGGTTTAGTGATCATGCTTTTCGGGATGCTGGCCGGCTCTTTGGTGGCCGCTCCGGCCATGGTGGTTTAGCCTTCGTCAATGACAATTCTGTTGACTGTCACGATGACTCTACCGGTTTCTCGCTTGTGGTAGGATTCCCTTCAAAACCTCAATAACTTGGTAACTTTAATCTCTTGGTTTGGATCCTTGATGATTGACCCTTGAAAACTTGGTCTTTTTTCTCTACAATTTCTTCGATAAGGTTAATGTATCTCAGTGAATTTACCGAGATCACCGGATCTTTTGTTGGGTTAAGAATTCAGAGTTTTAAGTCTGCGGACTTAAAAGTGCAATTTGCCAATAAAAATAGGAAGGGGATACTACGTACTTTGGGCTTTGCTCCCGATGTAATATTGGGACGAATAAAATACAGAAAAAATAGTGAAAACTAAATTTTCAGTGAAGTAAAATCGGCTTAAAGTACTATTTCAGGATGCTAACCGGCTCATTGGTGGCAACTCCGACAATGGTGGTTTAGCCAACGTCAATGACAATTCTGTTGACAATCACAATGACAATACCGGTTTCTCGCTTGTGATAGTCTCTCACTCCTTAACAGATTTAATCCAGCCACCCAACATCTTGCCAATTTCAAGAATATGGGAGATTATTTGCTGGTATTTATTGTTATCCATACATTTAGTTTCGTTAGCCAACCTAAGAAGTATTTTTACAAGATCGAGTTTAATGCTGACTTTTTGCAGGATAGGCAGTTTTTGTTCATGAGTTGAATATCCTGCTATTATTATTAGCTCAATAATTTCAAGGATGGTTTGGTCAATTTTCTGTCCGAGAGTATAACGTTTACCTTTCGGGAAAAGAGTTATAAATTGACTAAAAAGCTTATAAATTTCATAGGTTTTGTGAAAGATTGGGATATCTAGGCCACTATAGGTGTGTGTGTGTGTGTGTGTGTGTGTG
>MFPH01000046.1 GCA_001782645.1 Candidatus Levybacteria bacterium RIFCSPLOWO2_12_FULL_37_14
TTAGATAAGCAATTCTTGGATCAAACATCACTTGAAGCGCCAAAACCAGCCCAGCCAACAAAGCTAATTGAAAATTAGAAATTGTCCCGCCGAAGCGGGATCCCGCAATTGGCGGGAAAAATTGAAAATTGTGCTGAACTAAATTAAAATTATTTACCAGTTTAATAAATCTCGCAAGAACTAGCGGGGTTAATGAATAGGCTAAGGCAACTCCCATTTGTCCTCCTCCGACAACCATAAGGAAATATGTATTTGTAGTAAAAATAAATGAAGAAAAAAGCCTTTGCCATAATGATGATTGCGGGAAAATCGTTTTTACCAAATAAATGCTGGATAAAATTCCAGAAAGCAGCGGAAGCGCAAACCAAAAAAACTTATAAATAAATACCCATGGAATACTAAATGTATGCGCCAAAAAGACAGTGAAGCCGAAAAACATCCCCAAAGAATAAATAGGATTTACTCCGCCAAGACCGTTACCCTGTCCGGGATTCCAAGAAGAAAAATATACTGAAGGATCTCTGAGCATTTCCGGAAAAAAATATGGCCAGTCACCTCCGATAATCTGAGGTGTTAAAAACCAATTACGAAATATGAGAAAAATAAAACCTAAGAAAAACGTAATATAAAAAATGTTTCGCTTTCTCATTTTCGTATAAACGATCTTAGAAGCAGAAAAACCAGCAATAAAAGCCCTGCTACCGATATCATTAAGCTTACGTAAAATAATTTTTGGGAAGTCATTTCTATAATAAGTTCATAATCTTCTTTATTCTGTACATCTTCCGGCTTAATATACCAAGAATTTGCATATCCGTTTACCGGCAAATGTGTTTTATCGAGAATCGGATCCTGCCCAAATGTCTCAAAAGTGCTCTGATCCAAGAAAATATTCTTATGCATTCCTTCAACAACATCATTATTAAAGTAGCTGGTCAAGCTTTCCTTGTTCGCTTCTGAAGAAATAACAATATTCTTCGCCCGAAGAATAGATGAGATAATCTTTCCTAAAGTTCTTGAAATCAAACCTTTTAGTGTTTTTGCTTCATTAACTCCATTGGGAAGAAATATTTTCCATTTTGCATTAAATTTTTCAGATAAAACAAGCGCGTATGGATCTTTTGCGCCGCGTACCGCTACCTTATACTTGGTCTTATTTATTTTCGTAAAAATAATCTGCGGTACAAGTGTCTCTTTCGATCTGTCAATATTTTTCAAAACAATCCGAGGATTGGGCACTCTTATTACCGATAAATTTTTGATCTCAATTTTTTTAACATTATTTATGCTATTTTGATCAGGAATATCATCTTGGTCTTTAGTAACGTGTAAAAAGGCTGATTCCGCATCGCTTCTGGAAAGAATTACCGTATTGAATCTCTTCCACTTTTTCGATTGCAGCGCTTCATTGAAAGCATCGACTATGTATCGGTTCTTACCCGACCCTCCTTTTTCATAAAGTGTAATTGAAAAATTCTGATTGTAAGTTAGATAATCAAATGAAATAGTATAAATTGAATCTCCCATCCACTTCCTGATATTCTTAACTAATCCACTGGTATCTTCAAGGAAATCATTATTTATTGAAAGAGTTATTAAATCTTTTTCAGGTCCTTCATCTTGAACCATCTGACGCTCCGCTTGCTCCGCCACTTCCATATTTACTTTTTCAGGAGTACTCCACCCTGCTTGCCCAGTGAGATTTGGGAAATTTTTTATCGTAAGGAGAATCGGTAACGAAGCTTTTCTTTTTACTGCCACATCCTCGAATCTGATCCAATCTCCTTCCGAAGTTTTAGAACGAAGTTTTTTTCCATCAACAATAAGATCAAGATCAACAAGATTAAAATCTTCCGTATCTTCTTTATTAAGATAAACTTCGTATGCGCTACCCAATGATACATTGTCAATCTCATAAGGTAACCTCCAATAATCAGGCGGAGAAAAATTCAGCTTTACAAATATATCGGTAAACATCTCCTGAACTAAATTCAGAAGATATTTTTTTTCATTCAATGATCTTGAGGAATCTTCACGTATGGCTTTCCGCAATTTATCCTTATGTTTTATCAAGTCGCTTTTCATCTCAACCTTATTTGTAAGAATTGAGTAATTTGATTGAGTTGTTTTCTCTAATGTTTCAATAAGTGTCCCTACTGCCTGTTGATATCTGACAAGAGTAACCTCCCATGAATTATATTCTCCATACTTATTAAACTCCCATAATTTAGGATCCTGCCAAGATTTACTTAAATCGGCTATTCTTTTAACATTTCCCAGCAGGGGAATTTCTCTTGTCCACTTTGCCAATTCATTAATGCGTTTTTCTATAAAATAGACGCTTTTGTCTATAAAAGCATCGTTTGCAATCTTAAATCTCCCAAGATCTCTTTTTTCACGCAATACAATAAGGGGGTAAATTGGGGAAGAAAGCTTTTGCGACACGGTCGGAGAAACAAATCTAGGAAGCTTTTTGACCTTAAAAAAATCAAAAATAGAGCTCATGTTTTTCGCATTAAGAAAGGAGTTGCCAAAGAGATCCGGATACCTTTCCAATATTTTACTATCATCATAAAACGCTATTCTCTTATCGTCGCTATAGAAAGCAAGTGGAATGTGCAAATTTATAAGATCATCATTCCAATATGCTGTTTTTCTTGCTGCATAAATATGCGGCAAATAAGAATTGTCATCGAGTTCATAAATATGATATTTACCTGCGATTGTTTTTATTTCTTTAACGCCTAGGTTTTTGATGAATTCCTTATATTCCCTCTGTGTATCCGGAAGGAATTTACGGACATATATGTAGGGTTGTCCTGGAAAATTATCATCATAAATATACGGATCCTCATTGTAATAAATGTATCTAATGTTAAGTATAGAAAGAATGTCGCGAATGGCAACATAATTCCTCGTTTTTACAGCTTGCAGAAAATTTGGGCCAAAAGATACGAGTTCGACAAAACCTATAAACTCGTTTCTTCCTGCAAGATACGCAATCGTTGAGGGACTTTCAAGCGCTGCGTTATTTGCCCCTTTTAATAACTGGTAACCGGGATCGCTGAGGGGAAGAGAAAGAATTTTTCCATCAACAGGGAGTGATCGAAGATAGGAAAGGACTTCCTCGTACTTTGGGTCCATAACGACAATCGCACTTATGTTTTTCGATTGCCAATGGGCATATTGAAGGATTTTTCCATTAATGAATCGCCAGGCACCTACAACAAGCAGAGCTGTAATAAAACATATAAGAAAAATTTTCTTCCATTTTTTTACGCGAGTCAAGATTACTAAAAGTGCTTGACCCAAAAACAGTACGTAGAAAAAAAGATATACATGTTCCCACTGACCGAAAAAAATGCGAAACATAGAAAAGCCGGGAATATGAAATAACAACCCATAGAATTTGAGCCCTATAGCAGTAATGTTTGCTGTAACAAAAAATAGGGTGATGAGAAAAAAAATACCGGTTAAGAGCATTGTTTTTTTCTTGCTCCACAGAAAACCAAGAATAAATACTGCTGGAAATACAACAAAGGTAAAAGAGAAAAAATTCAGCGGCGTCATTTGCGGTAATCCCAAAAGACTTATGCTTGGTTTAATGCCGGACGCAAGCGCATTAAAATACCCAAGTCCGCTATCAAGCTTAATTTCTTTAGAAAACACAGAGCTATAGGCAGCGCTTCCCGGTGTCAAAAGACTTTCGATCTGCGGCACAAGATGAAACGCTTGTAAAAGAAAAAACAGTGCGATTCCAATAACAATACCTTTCAACGGAAGCGGTTTGCGTAAAACGTACGCTACATAAAGCACCAGAAACAAAAGCGCCAAGGGAAAGAACGAAAAAAATGACGGCGCTCCAATAAAGCTGAAGTTTGGCGCGAACAAGAATGTAATCCCAAGAACAACAAGCATATATCGTATATTCCAAGTCAGTAAATATTTAAGAAGCAAAAAGAAGATAAGGGGATTTAAGAATATCCGGTTGTCAGTTAACAACATGTGGTTCCAGCCTAAGATGGAAACAGGAGCAAACACATAGTACAATCCCGCAATAAGAGAGGATATTTCAGCAATAATAATGCTACTCCTTGTTTTTTTTACTTCGCTTAACGTAAGCAGCTGTTTAACGATAAGATAACAGGAAAGAAATGCGACACTTAAAGAGACTCCATGAACAAAGACAATCAGAGCCGTTGGGGAACGAAGAATACTTTTAAGTCCCGCCAAAAACAGGAAAAAAGGTATGCCAAAGTAGCCCAGACTCTCCCCCCCAAGCCCTGAATTAGAAGTTGCATAAAGAGCTTGACTAATAAGATAGCGCATTGGATCATAAAAATATAACCTGCTGCTATCTCCTCCTAAATCCATTTCTCCAGGTTTAAACCAGAAAAATGGAATAAGGAAAAGAAGAAATGTAATTATAAAAGGAGGAATAAGTCGATATTTCATCTAGCAGGATTTTCTCTCCATTGCTGAAAAATTCCCAAAGCCATAAAAAGGATAAACCATACTGCTGCTTTTTCTGTCGGTATTGAAGATCCGGTAAAAAGAAAATTAATAAACATTGCGGTCAGCAATGCAAGGCATAACAAGAAAGTTCGCCTGCTCTTTATTTGGAACATTTTTATAAAAATTCCATAAAGCAATAAAATTCCAAAAATCACGACGTCTGAATTTGTCTTCACAAAAAAAATATCAACAAATATGGAAATTGTAACGAGAGCTAAAACTGTATTTCTATTTTTTTTTAAGAAGGATTCTATCTTTTTAAGCTTTTTAGAAGTGGAAACTTTCGCCAGGATTTTCTTCATAAACGAATTATATCATAACCTTTGTTTCATAAGAAGTTTTACTCCGTATAAAAGAAAAGCTAACAGGCTTATGGCGGATACGATAAAACTATAATAAACTGTTTTCTGTTTAGTCATTTCAATAATAAACTCATAATCAAATCTTTCTAACGAGTTGTTTGGTTTTATATACCAAGCATTCGCATATTCATTAACTTGAATATGAGTATTGTCATAGATTATTTTTTTACCGTTTGTCTCGAATGGATTCCTGTCAACAGTCTGTCTTATCGGCAAAAGCTCTGTTATTGCTCCGTCAAAATATGAATCACTTATATTTTTTGAGGCAATAGGAGTATTTGTTGAATATAATTTCCAATGCGGACTAAAAATGTTCTGAAAGACAAGTAAAAATGGCTTAGTAGCATTTTTTATACTAACCCTATATTTTGCGGGGTTAATTTTTTGATAAATAATCTGCATATCTTTTATATCTGAATGAAAATTATTCTGATTACAAATCTGTTTAGTCAAAATTGCATTACAAGTCATTCTATCTACGAATGCTATTCGTGGATCTTTATTGTTATCTAAGGGTATTTCCGGGAAAAATGATAATGCCCTGCCATATTTTGCATCATATTTTGGAATTGTGTCATAGAAATATATTCCCGATACGGCATAAAAATGAGGGAGATATTGCTTCTTATCGACTTTGAATATGGAATAGCTTCCTGCCTCATATATTTTTTTTACGGAAACATTTTTTACAAAATCTAATGCTGCGGATGGAGAAGAAGGAGCACCGGTGTGGCCATAGGGAAATGCTGGAAAAAACTTATCATAAATTATTTCATTAGAGTTATAAAGAACATACCTTATCTGCAATAAGGACATCATTTGCTTAATTAAAGAATAATTCTTTTCTTTTAAGAGCTTCACAAACACTTCAGAAAAAGGATCAATATCTTGATAACCTGCAAAATCATTTTTTCCAACCAAAAAAGATACCATTGATTGACCCATATATACTCCTTTGTTTGCTCCGCTAACTATATTGTATCCATAGTCCGTAAAGGGGATGTGAAGAATTTTCCCATCATTAGAAATTCCTTTAATATAATTAAGTATTTTTTCATAATTTGGGTCCACACGAATTATCGCCTTAACATCTTTAGATCCTCTGTGAAAAACATTCACAATTTCTCCATTAAAAACAATCCACGAGCGAGCGATAAGAAATCCTATTGCTAAAAAAGAAAGAAGATATATGTATTTTTTTTTAATCCTGGAAAAGAAATAAGATATTGATAAGCCGGCAAGCAGAGCATAGAAAAATGTGTACACCCATTGCCATTGTCCGAAAAAACCCCTAAACATTCCGAATCCGGGAATGAGAAATAATTTTCTATAAAACTCCACTCCTATTTGGGTTATATTTGCCGACACTAAAAAGAGCGTTGTAAAAAAGAAAATGCTTATCAATAATAACGTTTTACTTTTCCTCTTTAGAGACAAAAAGCCCAACACGATTAGTGCGGGAACAATAATCAGACTTATACTTAGCTTCTTACCTGCTAATGGAAGCAATATGTGATCGCTTACTTTTCCCAATCCCCGTATCGCATTAAAATATTCCAGCCCGGAATTTACTTTCGAAGTACTCTAAAATATTCTCGTATTGAAATCGCTGCCTTTATCAAATACTATGCTTGCTACAGGAAATAGATGAAACGCGTGAAGACCCAAAAAAAACAGTATACCGACAATAATTCCTTTCCATGGAATTGGTTTTTGCAAAACAAGAAAATTGTAAGCCAAAAGAAAAAAAATTGCTAAAGGATAAAAAGCGAATAACGGCGGAGGCGCTTGAAGAGAAAAATTTGTAGAAAAAATAAAGGTAATCAAAAGCCCAAGCCAAACATATTTTAAAGACCGTGTTATCAAATATCGCAGTGCAAAATAGAACATCATCGGATTTAAAAAAACTTGACTATGGGTAACCAATGCGTACACCATATTGTCCAATACTGCAGGCGAAAATGTATAAAAAAGCGCCCCGATTATTGCCGCGGTAGATTTTGCCAAAGTCATTTCTCCTTCTTTTTCTTTTCGAAAAAACTCTCTTATAATTAAAAACATAAAAATAAATGACCCACCCAGCTTGAGACCATTAAAAATACTAATAAGTACAGTCGGAGAATTAAATATGGATTTTAAAAAAGCTACAAACAGAAGAAACGGAAGAAAATATTGATTATGGGAAACCAGACCGGTTCCCGATGGAACAACGCTATATATCGCAAACGCTTTCAGATTTGATATTGGATCATAAAAATACAGCCCATTACTGTCTCCCCCTATATCCATTTCACCGGGTTTTAACCAAAAAAACGGAAGGATAAACAATAGAATACATATGAGAAAAATAACGAGTCTCAATTTAGATGCAATTATATATTTTATCATTAGTTTTTTTTCCTTACCGCAGTTTTTACAACTTGCACCAAAAAGATAAATAAAGACAATCCTGTTACAAGAAGTCCATACT
>MFPH01000047.1:0-3244 GCA_001782645.1 Candidatus Levybacteria bacterium RIFCSPLOWO2_12_FULL_37_14
TGGGCGTTTCGCTTGATATTTTAATGAAGTAAATTATGGCGACAAAATCTTTAAATAAAAATTTGCGCAATGCAAGTAAAGCCAAAAAAGACGAGTTTTATACTCAAATTATTGATATTGAAAAAGAATTAAAACACTACAAGGAACAGTTTCGGGGTAAGGTGGTTTATTGCAATTGCGATGATCCGTTTGAGAGCAATTTTTTCAAGTATTTTGCTTCTAACTTCAACGCGCTGGGACTGAAAAAAATTATCACCACAAGCTATGTCAAATCGCCGATTGTTTGCGGACAGTTGCCGCTGTTTGAGATAGAAGGTCTAAAACCATCCGGCAAAGAGCCATTTAAAATTGAAATCAAGGAAGTGCCGGATACAGACAAAGATGGAGCGATAAACCTTGATGATGTTAAGTATTTGCTTAAACACGACAAAAACACCGCCACGCCCCTTAAAGGTAGTGGTGATTTTCGAAGTGATGAGTGTATAGAACTACTAAAGCAAGCCGATATAGTCGTAACCAATCCACCGTTTTCTCTATTCCGTAAATATGTCGCGCAACTAATGGAGTACAAAAAGAAATTTTTAATTCTTGGTGATCAGAACGCTATAACCTACAAAGAAACTTTTGGTTATATAAAAGATGATAAATTGTGGCTTGGCTATGATAACGGCGGGACAAAATGGTTTCAGGTTCCAGATGATTATGATATTGCAACCGAATCAAGAAAAAAAATTGTAAATGGCGTGAAATACTTTAGTATGGGAAGAATTTTGTGGTTTACAAATCTTGATACTACTAAAAGACACGAAAATTTCGTGTTATATAAAAAATACACGCCAAAAGAATTTCCTAAGTATGATAATTACGATGTTATAAATGTTGATAAGGTTTCCGATATTCCAATGAACTATAAAGGTGTTATGGGTGTTCCGATTACATTTGTTGATAAATATAACCCGAAGCAATTTGAAATTTTGGGTGTAGCTAATTCTGCAAGATGGATTGGCTATAAATGTCTTGCCTTGATACAAGGTAGAAAAATATATAACCGCATTTTGATTAAGTTAAAAAAATAATATGAAAATTGATTTGCATAAAATTCAAATTCGTAAAGTGATAGCTGGCTACAAAGATAGTGCCGAGGAAGGCGTGGCGGCTTATGGTGGCAAGCTGGATATTCGGCCAAAATATCAGCGCGAATTTGTGTACAAAGAAAAACAACGCAATGCCGTAATAGAAACTATCAAAAATAGTTTTCCGCTGAATGTGATGTATTGGATGATTAGGGAAGATGGCGGCTACGAAGTATTGGATGGCCAACAGCGCACCATCAGCATTGGGCAATATGTTACTGGCGATTTTTCGCTAAACGACCGCTTTTTTCACAATCTCACCAAAGAAGAACAGGATAAAATTTTAGATTATGAACTAATGATTTACTTTTGCGAAGGCACGGACAAAGAACGGCTGGACTGGTTTAGGATTATCAACATCGCGGGGGAAAAATTGACAGATCAGGAAATCCGCAATGCGGTGTATACCGGGCCGTGGCTTTCGGATGCGAAGTTAAAATTTAGCAAATCAAATTGTGCTGCGTATCTGTTAGCGAATGACGGCGGACAATTAGTTAGCGGCTCACCAATCCGGCAAGAATACTTAGAAACCACGCTTTCATGGATAAATGACGGCAAAATAGAAGATTATATGGCCAAACATCAGAATGACAAAAAAGCCGATGAATTGTGGCAATACTTTCAGGATGTTATCGCATGGGTGCGAAAGACTTTTCCGAATTATCGCCGAGAAATGAATAGCGTGCAGTGGGGCGAGCTTTATAACGAATTCAAAGACAAGAAACACGACTCTAAAAAACTGGAAGCCGAAATCAAAGAGTTAATGCAAGACGAAGATGTTACTAAAAAGTCCGGCATTTATCCGTATGTTTTGACCGGGCAAGAAAGACACCTTTCAATTCGTGCTTTTACCGACAGAATGAAGCGCGAAGCGTATGAAAGACAGGATGGCATTTGTCCATTTTGCAAAAAGCAGAAAAAAGATAAAAAACAATGGGATATTTCCGAAATGGAAGCCGACCACATTACCCCTTGGCACGAGGGTGGAAAAACGATTGCAGAAAATTGCCAAATGTTGTGTAAGCAAGATAATCGAACCAAATCTGGAATATAAAATTTTGGATAATTTGAAGAGGCTGAACATATGAATCAAACAGAAACAACCCAAGCTAATCGACATATTCTAGATGAGATGATGACCGATTTTTATTTTCATCAAGATCCAAGGTTTTTGAAGATAGAATATTCTCAACTTATCGACGCCTCTAAGGCAAACCAAGTGGGAATTAAAAAATATATGCAGTCATTTTTTAATTTGCGATATGCGTGGCAAAAAACTTTGAAATACAAAAAGTACTTTGAGTATTTTTATCCGCAGACTGGACAAATCGATAAGATTGAAGCACTCAACCACCATATTCATGCTTATCTGGAAGACATGGAGACTTTCAAAAACAAGATTGAGGTGCTGTTTGGAAAAATGAAAAATGATATTAAAAAAGTTGCCTCTAACAAAAAAGATATAGATGAATTTTTCAAGGCGGGTATAGAAAAGACAAGAGAAGTATTTGGTCAAGTGTCAAAACACCGTGGCGAACATAGACACCGCGGAATGAGATTCTTTGATCCAGACTTATTAAAAGCAGAGAATGCAAATGGGTTTTTAGAAATCATCGCTCCTCAATTTGATGCGATGTTAAACCAAGAGTATAAGCCACAACTGATTGAGAAATATACCAAAGAAAGAGAGGAATCATTTGAAATGGCAAAAAGACGTTGGATTGAAATGGCAAAAAGAAATGACGAGCAAACCACTGGTTACCTAGACGCTATTTTAAAAGGATCAAGGTCGCCCTTATATCAATTTTTGAATATAAAACCGGTACAAGAAATTATTAATTCTGCAGAAAAGCAAAAAGCTGACGATACTAAAACATAAATAGTCTATATATGGCACTAATACCCCCAGCATACTTAAATTCCGTCATATCGATTGGAGTAAGTATAAAAAACGAAAAAGACGAATCAACTTTTAAGTCACTGGCAACTGGCTTTTTAGTAGGTAAACCGGTTGGAGAAAAAAACGAGAAAGGACAACAATCTTATAGATTATTTGTTGTTACAAATAGACACGTTTTTTACAACGAAAAAACAAAGCAATACGTAAAAGA
>MFPH01000047.1:3275-5018 GCA_001782645.1 Candidatus Levybacteria bacterium RIFCSPLOWO2_12_FULL_37_14
AAAAGTAATAATTTTAAAGTCGAGTTGCTTAATTCAGAAAGCAAGCCAATTTGGTCAATGCATAGTGATGAAAGAGTTGATTTGGCCGTTCTTCCCATTAACGCAAATGCTATCAGCGAAGCTGGTGTGGACTTCTATTTCTTTAGAGAAAATGATCTTTTTTATGCTAAAGATTTTGGAAACAAAAATATCTCTACGGGAGATGGACTTTTTGTTTTAGGATTCCCAATGAGTATAAGCGGTAAGTCAAAAAATTTTGTGATTGTTAGACAGGGCATTATTGCCCGCGTTGACGAAGAGGTACTTGAAGACAAGTTTTATTTCATTGATGCCTCCGCATATCCAGGGAATAGTGGCGGGCCAGTCATTGTTAAGCCAGAAATCGTGTCAATACAAGGAACTAAAAGCAACAATTCGGCGGGTTTGATTGGTGTTATTAGTTCTGGAGTAACATATTCCGATGTGGCTATTAGTCAGCAGACTGGTGAAGCCAAGGTCATATTTACAGAACAAACAGGATTAGTAAAAGTTGTGCCAGTTGAATTGATCTATGAAATAGTTGATGAGATAACAAAACCATCCGTAACAAAAGAAGAAGCAGAAGTTAAGGAAGCTGGTTCTGAAGTCAAAACAGAAGAAACAGTTGAAAACAATAAAACTTAATCCTACCCGCCACACTTTGATTTTTTAGCTCCGCCAAAATTTCCGTCTGTCCCCGCAAGAACACGGCGGAAGGGGGGTGTGGGGGGAATTCCGCCGTGTTCTTGCAAAAAATAGAGGCCAGTCCCGCCGCCTTGCTTGTCAAAGCAAAGCACCACAGAAAAATACTCTTTTCATTAAGAGAAAAAGAAATCCGACGCGCGCAAAATAAAAAGAGCAAAGAGTATTTTTCTATGGTGCGGCGAGCGTTAGGAAGCGGCGGCGGGGCGGCTTCATTCGTCGGGGGTTTCCCGAAAATGCGTTCGGATTTCGTTCAGGGTGTGGAGCCAAACAAAAAACAAGAATTGTATTCTCGATTTTTGTTTGGCTCCCGAATTAAAACCTTCGCAAACTTTTGAAATTATTTGGCCAAATCTGATACACAAATCCAAAAAGCGAAATCTGAAATGATGTGCCCCGCCACTATTTTTCTGGGGCAAAGGAGGCGGGGCGACGGACTCACCCGCGCGGAGGAGGGATCCGCTATGAGAAAAAGTCAATCATTTTTCTCATAGCGGATCCCTTCCTTTTTGCCCGCTCAAGCTTAATCCGCCAATTGGCGGATTAAGCTTGAGCGTTCGGATTTTCGCTAAAAAAGTTCGGATCTAGTTTCTTGGCTCCGCGCGCTTCACGCATTTAGAACCGCGACCCGGGAAATAAAAGGCTCAATTTCCCCATTTAAGCTAGTCAACTATTGGTAGAAAAGAACTGGCAACATTCTTGCCCGTCCGTAGCCTTGGCGAAGGCGGGTCGCCCTTCAAGGTTGTTAATGGCCGGTAGGATGCTGAAAAAACGCAAATACCGCCCTGAACGTATCAAGGGCGGTATTTGCTACCTCTTGCCAATTACTGAAGAATTAAGGACTCATCTGTGTTCCGGTAACGCTTTCTTCCGCGTCAACCAATCCATATCCGTAAAGGTTGTCGCGTCCTGCGACTCCCAGATCATCGGCGGTCGTTTGAAGCGCTGCGCGCACTTCTGCTGGGTCCCACACGCCATCTACATCAGCGTCATATGCTGACTGCACTGCAGTTGCAAGTACTA
>MFPH01000048.1 GCA_001782645.1 Candidatus Levybacteria bacterium RIFCSPLOWO2_12_FULL_37_14
GAGGTTTCCATAGTTTCTCAATCTCTAAAAAATTTAGCCCGCGAGCTAAAAGTTCCCGTATTGGCTGTATCGCAACTTTCCCGTGCTGTTGAGCACAGAGGAGAGAGAAAACCTCAGCTGGCTGATCTTAGAGAGTCGGGAGCCATAGAGCAGGATGCCGATGTCGTGATGTTTCTGTACAGACCCGAAGCGGAGATTACGCCAACCATACAGACAAAACTTCTCATTGCCAAACATAGGAACGGACCAATGGGCGAAATAGACCTTATCTTTAGAGGTGACCGCATTAAATTCTATAACGCAGAAAAACGCCACGAATCTCCCGAAGAATCGAAATAATTTTATCCTGCAATTTCCAATAATGATTTTAAGACAATGGGGAGTTTAGTTACTCCGTCAGCTTCGTTAAAATGTCCTTTTTGCTTCTCAATTATTATTTTTGAACAAAGTTTATTGCGAAAATCATCCTGATTGTCCAAAGAGACATAGGGATCATTATCTGAGAAAAGAGCAATGCTTTTTGGTAAATGTAATTTTACCTTTTGGAAGTCAATAGGAGTTTTCAGCCAATGTCTGGCGGTTTCATCGACGCCAGGTTCGTCTTCAAGTCCTGTTAATCTTTTGAAAAATCCCGCGACAAAAATAGCTCCACCCACCTTAACATTTTTTGGCAAAGATTCAAGGTAACGAGCGATTGTTTGGCATCCCATACTATGGCCAACAAAATAAGTTTGCTTATCCGGTTTTCTAACAGTTTCTGCTAATTTCGGAACCCAATTGTAGATTCGAGGATTGCCTGAATCAGGGAGTTGGGGAATAAAAACTTCAAATTTTTTAGCTTCCAGCTCTTTTTTTAACCAAGGCAGCCAGTTTTCATTTGGATTTCCATCCCAACCATGAACTATAAAAACTCGTTTTTTCATTATTATTTGTTGATAGGGAATATCGAAAAGTATATAATATGTTAAGATTTTGGGCAAGTGGCGGAATGGTATACGCGGTAGTCTCAAAAACTACTAGTCGCAAGGCTGTGTGGGTTCGACTCCCTCCTTGCCCACTAAAATATGGCAGAAAAAAATAAGAAAAACATTAGGCTTCCGAGTCACGTTGTCCCCAGGCGTTACTCCATAACTCTTTTTCCTAATTTGCAGGAGTTTGCTTTTAGTGGGGAAGTGGAGATTTTGTTGAACATTACTAAGCCGACAAAAGAAATTACTCTTCATGCGGCAGAGTTAAAAATCACATCTGCTGTTCTTAAACATAGCTCGCTTGAATTCGAATCGCAAAATATTTCTTATGATGAAAAGCTGGAAACAGCGACAATGTTATTTGAAAAAACTATTCAGGTAAGCGAAGCAAAATTGAAGCTTAAATTTACAGGTATTTTGAATGATAAGATGCGCGGATTTTACAGAAGCAAATACAAGCATGATGGAGAGGATCAGCACATGGCGGTTACGCAATTTGAGTCAACAGATGCCAGACGGGCTTTCCCTTCATTTGATGAACCGGCGAAAAAAGCGATTTTCGATGTCAAATTAATAATTCCTGAAGATCACGTGGCAATCTCCAATACTATTGAGACGGAGATTGCGGAACATTCTTCGGGCTACAAAATTGTCACATTTGCGCCAACACCGAAAATGTCCACTTATCTTCTGGCCTTTATTGTTGGCAAGTTTGAATTTATTGAAACCCATTCGGCAGGCTCAGGGCAGGCCAAGTCTAAAGTTAAGGTCAGAGTTTTTACAACGCAAGGAAAAAAGCACCAAGCTAAGTTTGCTCTTGAAACAGCAGTGAAGGTTCTGGAATTTTATGAAGATTATTTTGGGATTAAATACCCTTTGTCAGCCCTTGATCTAATTGCAATTCCGGATTTTGCCTCAGGCGCAATGGAGAATTGGGGGGCGGTAACGTACCGTGAAACTGCAATTTTGGTTGATGAGGAGCTTACCTCAACTGCGAATAAACAGCATGTCGCGCTGGTAATTGCCCATGAATTGGCGCATATGTGGTTTGGAAATTTGGTGACTATGGAATGGTGGACGTATCTGTGGCTTAATGAAGGATTTGCGTCTTACATAGAATTTTTAGCTATCGATAACATGTTTCCCAACTGGCATATTTGGACGCAGTTCGTTTATTTGGAGCAATCACAAGCTCTAGAGCTGGATGGGTTAAAAAATACGCATCCGATTGAAGTTGAAGTGCATCATCCTTCAGAAATTAGCGAAATTTTCGATGCGGTTAGTTATTCAAAAGGAGCATCGATTATCCGAATGCTGGCTAATTATTTGGGAGAAAAAGTTTTCCAAAAGGGCTTACAAAGTTATCTTAAGAAACACCAGTATTCAAATGCAAGAACGATAGATTTATGGAATGCATTGGAAAAAATATCCGGCAAAAATGTAAAAAAAATTATGGAAAACTGGACGGGAAAGTCAGGATATCCGTTAGTTAGTGTTTTAGATTCGGACAATAAACTAAAACTTACTCAGTCAAGATTTTTTTCAAGCCCAATTTCTGCGAAAGAAACTTCAGATAAAACGCTTTGGTCAATTCCTTTAGATTCATTTTTATTTTCCAAAAAAGCCCTTTTTATTCCAAAGCATAAAGGTTGGGTCAAGTTTAATAGGGGAGAAACAAGTTTTATCCGCGTTGCGTATCCATCTTCCCTCTTGAAATTATTGGAAGAGACAATAAGAAAAAAAGTTTTACCTCCTGAAGATCGCTACGGATTAATTAGAGATGCGTTTATGCTGGCTCAGTCAGGTTACAGCTCAACAGTTGATACTTTGAATTTAGTTCGGGCATATGTAAATGAAGACAGCTATATTGTGTGGGTAGAAATTGCATCAGACTTAAAAACTTTAGATAACTTAATTTTCGGACAGCCTTTTTATAATTCTTACAAAGTATTTTGTAGGGAAATTTTTGCGCCAATTGCCGAAAAAGTCGGTTGGAACAAGAAAGAAGGAGAATCGCATCTGCAAACACTTTTAAGAAGTATCGTTTTATACGGATTAGGAACAAATGGAGACGTAGGTATTGTAAAAAAAGCAAAGGCGCTTTTTGAAAGTTTAATTACCGGAAAATCAAAATTGGATTCTGATTTGCGAGGAGTTGTATATAATTTGGTTGCAGAAAATGGGGGAGTCAGAGAGTATGAAATGCTTAAAAATTTATACAAAGAAACTTTTTTTCAGGAAGAAAAGGATCGTATTTTTAGAGCGCTTTGTTCGTTTAGGGATAAAAATTTACTGGAAAAATCACTGAAGATGGCATTTTCCAATCAAATGAGAGCGCAAGATAGATTTAGGGCAATAAGTTTCATTTGGGCGAATCCTGCCGGACAAGATTTAGCTTGGAAGTACGTTCAAAAAAATTGGGAATCAATTACTAAAACATTTGCAGGAGGACATTTGTACACGCGGTTTATCCAGCCCGCTGTTCATTTTGTTGACAGTGAAAAAGCATTGGAAATAGAGGAATTTTTCAAAAAAAATCCATCAAGCGGGCTGGAGCGGACAATAGCCCAAGTTACAGAGCAAATCCGCGCCAACTCCCTCTGGCTCAAGCGGGATAAAACCAAAATATCCTCATTCCTCCAACAGCATAAATAATTTCAAATAAGCGAAACAACTATTGACAAATAGTCTATATAGCAATACAATCTCAATATTATGAAGGAGAACATAGAAGAAGGACTAGGAGGATTAGAAATTAAAGTTGATGAGAAACAGGTGGGAGATAAATTTTTACCCTTCGCAGACTTATCTAGCTTGTCAGGAATAAAATTAACTGAGAAGGGTGGCCAAATTTTAGGCGTTAGTATTGCTTTTAATTTTAAAGGACTTCCAGTAACAATATGTGTCATAACAGAAGATTCATCTGATGGCCTAGAAGGTGTTACGACACCCTTAGGAAGGGCTAGGGAAATAATATTATTTGAAAATGATGGAATAAAAGTAGAAGAACACCCTGTTATTTTAGGAGTAGATACTTATATACATTCTATTAGAACAGATAGAAACCTTAGGAAATATAGAGACCTTCAGAAATATGCTCTTGAATTTGATTTGGGAGGTAAAAATTACTATCTAAGACTAGGAGGAGAGGATGATCCGAACACGATGGAGCGGGCAATTCAAGATGGACATGATATAGAACCTTTTGACTATTCATTAAAAGATGTAGACGGACATGTAGGAAATGTGTTGCTTCCCCTTAATCCTGATTTGCTACGCAACATTACTGCAAAAATTGTCAAAAAAGATTTACCTCGGCAAAAAACTTAAATGGGGGGATTATTGGGTGGGGAGGGGAGACAGGCCGGCGTTATCTTCCAGGCGAACGACTCTTTTCTCTAAAACCCCCACAATTTCCTTATCTGCTTTGTGTTTATCAACAGTTGCTATGATTTCCATTTCGGACTCTTCAATTCCCTCAATTATTTCTGTTTTAAAGTTTTCTATTCTATTATTTACTCTTGTTTCAAGACCTTTCAAACCTGTTTCAAATTTAGCTTCTAATCCTGTTTCAAGGGTTTTAATGTCTTTTTTTGTGGATTGTTTGAGCGCCTTAATCTCTGGAAGGATGGCTTTTTGCACGACAGTTTTAATTTGTGATAAATCGTTTTTTGTTAACATATTAGCTTATTTAACACTACTTGGGAGTTAAAATCAATAAGATGAATTATGTCAAACCTAATCAGAAATTAAAATAACAGAGTTGTAATTTGTTTGCAATAATTGGTAAAATGAATAATTAGTTTGTAGATTATGGAAGTACTTAGAAAACGAGTCTTAAAAAGCGATATCTTTCAAGTTCTCACAATAAAACCATTTTTCCTCATGATGCTTTCCGAATTTTTTTCCCAAGTTGCATTCAACATGCAGCATTTTGTTCTTATTTTTATAATTTATGGTTTTACCCGCTCAAATACAGCGGTTTCCGGCATGATTCTTTCCTTTATGATTCCGGCTGTTTTATTCAGCGTTATTTCCGGCGTATATGTAGATAGATGGAATAAAAAAAAAGTATTACTTTTTATACACTTGATTAGAGCAGTGCTTCTTTTGCCATTTTTAATTCCAAATCTCCATTTGGGATTAATATACGCGCTTACTTTTTTAATTGCCGTTGTAACACAATTTTTTATTCCTGCAGAATATTCGATTATTCCCCAATTGGTTCCCAAAAAACTGCTTGTTTCGGCTAATGCCGTATTCTCGTTTGGAATATTTACGATTATGCTGATTGGCTACATACTTTCCGGACCGGCTCTGCTTTTGCTCGGTAGGACCTATACTATCATTCTCTTAATTTTTCTTTTTGTGGCAAGCGCTCTGATTGTCGCAGGTATCAAGTTGACCGATAGGAAGAAAGAAATAATCCTTAAAAACACATTTAGTCCGCAGCGTAATTATTCATTTACCAAAGAAGCGAATGAGGTATTTGTATTCATCAAAAAGGCCAAAAAAGTTATGCATGCTTTTTTTATGATAACTATTGCTCAAGCTGTAATTTTCATGTTTGCGGTCCTGGCTCCGGGCTATGTCACTACGATACTCGAAGCGCCTCTGGAAAGCGTTTCTGTAATCCTTATTGCTCCGGCCGGTTTAGGATTTGGAATCGGAGCTTTTATGCTGGGTAGTATGGGCAGAAAAATAAAGCAGAGAATTAGCGCTATTGGATTTATGGTTGTTGGAATCGTTTTTATTCTGATGCCTCTTGCGAGCCGCGTTACCTCATATAGGTTTGTGTTAAGCCTTAACTCTTTTTTACCTCAAATCATACATATAAATATCTTACACATTATTGTGCTGATGGCCTTTATTACGGGTTTTGGTATTTCTCTTGTATCTATTCCTTCCAATTCAATTATTCAGATAGAAACAAGTCAGGAAATGAGAGGAAGAATGTACGGACTTTTGAGCGCTTTGACCGGCGCAGTTTCTTTTCTTCCGGTCATTCTCGCAGGATGGCTTGCGGATATATTTGGGGTTGGGACAATTATTGCAAGTGTCGGAATAATTGTGGCAATACTTAGCGCTTGTTATTTATTTTTAATCAAATTATAGAATGCAATTCTCTATTTTTATTCTTCTAATTTGCCTTTTCATCTCTCTTTATTGCGTATATGTGCTGGCCAATGATGATTTCATTTTCTTAAGAAAGGATGTCACAATGGAGAAGATTTTTAACATGATATTTTTAGGCAGTTTTTCAGGTCTTTTTTTTGCAAGACTTTTTTATGGATTATTTTACGAAAAAAACATTTTTTCCAATCCATTAGTTTTTTTACTTTTTCCCTATTTTCCTGGCCTGTCTCTTTTGGGAGGAGTGGTGGGAATAGGCGTATATCTTTTATTTTCAATGAAGCGTCGAGAAAATCCGTTGCCTTTGGGAAGAATATGCGACATTTTTTCTATTGCTTTTTTAATTTCATTATCAATTGGATTTGTGGGTTTCTTTATGTTCTCAGAAGAAAGTATGGGGACAGTCAAGTTAGGCGCTCAGGCGGTTGCATATTTTATCCTATTTGTTATATTTCTTAAATTTTTCCTGCCAAGGCTTTTGAATGGAAAATTTAAAGAAGGCACAATTACATTTCTGTTTTTAATCTGTTTTTCTATGGTTAGTCTTATCTTCAACACCTTTGCGAAAATTAGCATTTTGGAGTATTTCAAAAATTTTGAGAATATAATATCGATATTAATCTTACTCCTATCTATGGGGATGTTTGTTTGGCATGAAGGTTTGTTGTTAAAAATACGACAGCTCAAGAAAGGAAAATAATGGAAACTAAGATAATTTTTGAGGACGAAAACTTGTTAGTTTTGGATAAACCGGCAGGGATGACTGTAAATAAGTCTGATACAACAATGAAGGAGGCAACTTTGCAAGACTGGGTGGAAGAATATCTTAAAATCCCAAATCCCAAACCCCAAATTTCAAATAAATTGCAAATTAAAAATAATAATTACGAGGAACAGTCAAAAATGGACTTTGTTAATAGGGCGGGGATTGTGCACCGTTTGGACAAGGAGACTTCGGGAATTATTTTGGTTGCAAAGACCTTAGGGGTCTTTATAAATCTACAAGCTCAATTTAAAGAGCGGAAAGTACAAAAAACATATCTTGCTTTGGCTCATGGAAAAATAGAACCGGAGACAGGAGAAATAAATGTTGCAGTCGGAAGGTTGCCTTGGAATAGGAAGAGATTCGGAGTTTTATCAGGCGGAAGAGAGTCAGTGACCCAATACAAGGTGTTGTCAGTTTTCAGTTTTCAGTTGTCGGCTAACGGTCAATCAGTTTCCAGTTCGTCAGTCCTGGCAGACCGAAAACCGGCAAACCGGAATCTGAAAACCGAAAACAGAGAACCGATAACCGAATATCTTTCTCTGGTTGAACTTTACCCGAAGAGTGGGAGGACGCATCAGATCAGGGTGCATTTGCAATACATTCATCATCCAATTTTTGCAGACCCTTTGTATGCGGGACGCAAAACTTCAAGGCAGGACAGGAAACTTTTGCCTCGTGTTTTTCTCCACGCCTCCAAAATCTCCCTTTATCATCCTAAGACGGAGAAGCAAATATCTCTCGAAAGCCCCTTGCCAAAAGAGCTGGGAACGTTTCTAGATAGATTAAAGCCTTGATTTTGTGTTGATTCTGGGTTGCAATAATTAATTTATAGAATTTGTGCTTGACAGGGTGAGCACATTTATGTACACTTATAACATATG